>CAMNBW010000086.1 GCA_946533525.1 uncultured Lachnospiraceae bacterium | reverse complement strand
TGACCCTCATGGTCACCGGCAGCTCCTCTTCGGGCAGCACTACCTTGCGGCTTTTTAGTTCCTCTCTTATGATCTCAAAGCTTCTGCCTTCAATATCCTGCGGAAGCACAAATTCCATTTCCATTAAGCCTTTTTTCCTATCTCTTCTATTAAATGGGGTCTTATCCCCGGTAATATCTGACCTATAGCTCATAGCTGCTCCATTCCTTTATCGCTTCAATAATGATCTCGTTTTCCTTATGTGTACGGACGGCCAGCCTGTAATATCCCCTCTTGAGCCCCCGGTAGTCCGAGCAGTCCCTTATCAGTATCCCCCTTTTCAAAAGCTCCTCGTATAAAGGCAGGTCACTGTATATCAGGATATAGTTGGCAGCGGACGGATAGACCCTTATCCCCAGCCGCTCGAGCTCTCCCGAAAGAAAGTCCCTCTCCTTCTTTATCATCCCCGGAGTGGAGGCGATATAAGCGCTCTCCTTAAGAGCCGCCAGCCCCGCGGCATTGGCCGCCCCGGAAATATTCCATTCCGGCAGATGGCTCTCCGCCTTTTCTATAAGCTCCCCTGAGGAGAGCAGGGCTCCAAGCCTTATTGAGGGCATCGCAAAAAGCTTCGTAAATGACGTAAATATCAAAAGAGAGCCCTCGTCCACCCTGTCCTTCAGACTGCCTCGAATACCCATATCCGTAAAGGGCAGAAAGCTTTCGTCTACCCCCAGAATGGCTCCCTTATCAAGGCAGGCTTTGAAAAGGTCTGACAGAAACTCCCTGTCATAGAGAAGCCCCGTCGGATTATTGGGATTGGTAAGCATTACCAGGCTCTGTTTCGTAGCGCGCTCCGCAAGCTCTCTTAATATCTCCCCCTGCTCTCTTAAGCTTCCGTCTTCTTTAATTATGTTAACCTGAATTTCCTCGCAGCCCACTGCCCGGGCCGCCCTTAAATATCCGTAAAAGTCCGGAGCCGTAATTATTAGCCGCTCCGGTCTCAAGGCCTGAAAAGCCGCCATTATAAGCTCCGAGGCTCCGTTCCCCACTGCAATATTCTTATTGTCAAGGGCAAAAAAGCCGCCTAAGGCAGTTTTAAGCCCATCGCTGTTTATTTCCGGGTATCGCTCAATTATGTCAACCGATTTAAGATATGCTTCCCTTACGCTCTCCGGCACTCCCTGAGGGTTTATATTGACGGAAAAATCATATTTTATCCGGTTTTTATAGACATCTCCTCCGTGCATCCCTAACCCCGTATCCATATCCTGACCGCTGCGGCGACGGCCATTATGAGAAACGCCGACATCGCAAAAATGATGGCTGTGCAGACCATCATCTCATTGGCCGCTTTTATGTCTTCGACCTCCGCCTCCCTCAAGGGCTCCCCTATAACCGCTTTTTTCACAAGCCTGCCGAAATAGGACGTATCCCCTCCAAGGCTTATTCCCAGGGCCCCTGCGCAAACCGACTCGGTCTGTCCCGCGTTGGGGCTGGAGGTCTTATTCGCATCCCTACGGTATATCTTATAGGCGTTGGCCGTATCCAAAACCAAAAGCTTTGCAGACAGCAGCATTATAAGCGCTGCGAGCCGGGCAGGTATGAAGTTCACAAGGTCGTCCAGCTTTGCCGCAGCCCTGCCGAAATACAAATAACGCTCGTTTTTATATCCAATCATGGAATCCGCCGTATTTACGGCCTTATAAACTGCTCCGAGCACAGGCCCGCCCAGGGCAATATAGAAAAGAGGGGCTATGACTCCGTCACAGGTATTCTCCGATACAGTCTCCACCGCAGCTTTAATAACACCTGTTTCGTCCAGTGAAGCCGTGTCTCTGGATACCAGCATTGAGATTTCCCGGCGGGCCTCTTTTATCCCCTTCTCATTCAGGGCATTATAGACCTTCATGCTCTCGGTGTTCAGGCTTTTCACCGCCAGCAGCTGCCATGTCATCAAGGCTTCTGCCAAAACGCCGGCAGCTTTGTTTACATAATACACGAACCCGAGAACTACAGAATATATAGCAAGCGTTACTAAAATAAGAATTATAACTAAAAATACACCATTTCTAAGATTTTTCTTGTTGACATAATCTTCCTGTCCGTCCAGGTGAAATTTCTTGTCGAGAACCTCTATAAGCTTCCCGAAAAATCTCACCGGATGGGGTATAGACCTGGGGTCTCCCACAATCAGGTCCATTATGAAGCCTGTGATAAAAGCCAGAGCATGATAGAGCATCATTTTATCTTCTGTCCTATTCCGCAAAATACCCGCTCTACGCTCTGTGCCTTCGCTGCCAAACCGATAAGGCAGCGTCCGAGCCTCTCTCTGTATTCGCGTTCAAAGGGCTCTATGGGAACTATCCCGCTGCCCACCTCGTCACAGATAATAATGAGCTCAGGCAGGCTCGAAAGAAGGGAATCCGCCGCATCCTCTGGGCTGCCTCCGGCCTCTAGCTGCCTCCTGAACCAGGTCTCAAAGGCATAGAAAACCTTGTGTCTTATATCCACCATATCCCCGGTGTTGCCATCCATTACATCCTTCTCCTCAAGGCCGTATTTTTCCAGTACGAAATCCAGCTTTCCCTGGGAAGCCCCGCCTATCACAAGTCTCATAGCTCCACCCTCCCGCCGATGTATATAGCCAATATGCCGGCCACCAATACCGTAACAAGTTCCACGACACAGGACAGAAAGCCGCAGCAGTCCCCGTTTATGCCGCCGAATTCCTTGGCACACAGCGAATAGACATAGACAAAAATGATCGCATTGGCTATAAGTACCGCTCCCCCGGTTATAATGTCGAGGGCCAGTATTATCGCCCCGCAGATAATGAGCTGCAGCACAAGGGAGATCCGGACGGCTCCGAGGCGGGCCTTGCTGGTAAATTCAAAGAGCATCCCCTCACCGCTCGCACTCTTGTAGGAGACGGCAAAGAGGCCGCTTAAGATCCTCGAAAGATAGAAGCCGGCACTTACTATTGCCATCATCCTGAAGCTGTGTATCTGTGAATATCCCGCCGCAAAGAGAATATAGTAGATCATAAGGTTTATAACCGCAAAGGCTCCTACATGGGGATCCTTCATTATCTGAAGCTTCCTGTCCCTGTCCCCGTAGGAATGCAGGGCATCCATGACGTCCATATAGCCGTCGATATGTATGCCCCCGGTGATCACCGCCGGGATGATAAGCCCGATGGCTGTATACATTATGTCATTGACCCTTTCAAGGCCGTAATTGAACCATAGGAGATTAAGCCCGCCTATGATGAGGCCTATCAGCGGAAAGAAGGTCAAAGCATACTGCATATTCTCCTTTTTCCACTCAAGGCGCGGAACCGGTATTTTTGAATACATGGCAAAAGCCACAAAGAAAGATTTGATCAGACCCATTTAATTGCTTTCGCTCCCGAAGGCAGCGCCCTTCCGGAAGCCTTTTCCTTTATTTTTACCGGCACGCCCACCACAACCTCATAGACCTCGTCGCTTAAGGCCGCCAGCTTCCTGTTTAACTCTCCCAGATATTTTATATATAAGGCAGTCTCTCCCTGATACTGCCTGCCGTCCTCAAAGACATTGTTGGATACGATTATGAGATCGTGACAGTAACCCTTTAAGCTCCTTATATCCGACAGCACCTTTTCGGAGATGGTATCATAATCCCTGCCGGTATCCCCGGGATTTGAAAACATCTCATTAGCCAGCAGATTTGAAAGGCACTCCAGCAGCACGACCGAGTTTTCCTTTAAATGCTCCCGGGTTATCTTCCCAAGATCGTAGGGAACTTCAAGGGTCTTAAAGCCCATGCCCTCCCGTCTTTTAAGGTGGCGCCTTATCCTCTCATCTGTCTCCCCGTCGTTATTTATCATCGTAGCCAGGTAAATGAGCTCTCCGTCAAAGGCATAGTTCTTAACCCCTCCCCTTATTGAGGAGACCGAAGTTCCAAGCTGTTTAAATCTCTCAAGAGCCCTGCCTTCCGCAAATTCCGACTTGCCGGAGGCGCTGGCTCCAACTGTCAGGGTTATCATATAAATCTCGTATAATTATCCATCTTAAGATCATCGAAGGTCGTTCTGTTATTATATACCGACAGGGCCATGTCGAGAAGGGGAAAGAGCATCACCGCCCCCGTGCCTTCTCCGAGGGCCAGCTTTGCGTCGAGCACACTCTCAAGCCCGAGCTCCCTTAATATAAGCGGGCAAAGCGCCTCCCGTCCCACATGCGACGCCAGCATATATTCCTTTATACCCGGCAGCATCCTCTCGGCAAGAAGGGCGGCAGCCAGGGCTATGGCCCCGTCTATGACCACGGGTACCCTCATCAGCGCCCCGCCGATGTAGACGCCGACTATTCCCGCTATATCCAGGCCTCCAACGCATCTTAGAACCTCAAAGGGCTCTGCGGTTTTAAGAGAATACCTCTTAACCGCCTCCTCTATCACTTTTTTCTTTTTTTCAAGGCGAATATCGTCGAGTCCCGCCCCTCTTCCTGCAGCCTCCGAAATATCCGCATCGAGAAGGGACAGGCAGACCGCCCCCGAAGTGGTGGTATTTCCTATACCCATCTCCCCTACCGCAAGGAGGCCGTATCCTTCCTTAACGGCCTCCCTGGCCGCATCTATGCCTACACTGATGGCCTTCGCCGTCTCCTCCCCGCTCATGGCCGGCTCCTTTGCAAAGTTCCGGGTCCCGTTCATAACCCGGCGCCGGTTTATCCCCTCAACCTGCTCCGGGCTGTTTATCCCGATGTCATAGGCAATAACTCTGGCTCCTGCAGAGGCCGCCATTCTGCACACAGATGCACTCCCGTGTGCGATATTCCTGGCCACCTTCAGCGTTACCTCCTGCCCCGACTGACTGATTCCCTCTTCCACGACACCGTTGTCCGCGCACATTACTATCACTGCTTTTTTCGAAATATCTATCTTCTCGCTTCCGGTAATAGCGCCTATTTTAATTATGAGGTCTTCGAATTTTCCAAGCCCGTCAAGGGGTTTTGCTACCCTGTCCCAGTTTCTTCGAACCGCCTCCCCGGCTTCCCTGTCGGGTTTTTCTATTTTGAGAGACAGTATCTCTTCTCTTGTCATAATTTTACCTCTGGCTTTGCTTTATGTTAACCCAATATCCTGTATATCTCATCCATGTTCATACAACTTCTTATTACTGTAGAAAGTCTCGAAAACTCCCTTTCCCTGATCTCGTCAAAGGAGGGAATATCGCCGGGATCTATCTCAATTCCCCGCCTTTTCCCGAGGCTACTCAATACTGTACGGACTATTTTTCCCTCATCGAAGATCCCGTGAAGATATGTGCCGTAAACATCCCCTCGCTGGCAGCCTTCATCTCGCTTTATGTCAACTGATTCATTGATGGAAATTATTCCGCCTTCACCCCCGACATTCTCGCTTTCGCCCACATGGATCTCATATCCCCTGCACGAAAGTCCGTTAAGACCCGAAAATATTCCGCGAACCTCCTTAAAGGAGCCTGCGCTTCTCGACCTTGTCTTTTTGTTTTTAAGTACAGTCTTCACCGGAAGAAGTCCCATGCCTTCGATGCTTCCGCCTTCCTCGACCCCTTCCGGGTCCTCTACCGAGATGCCGAGCATCTGGTAGCCTCCGCAGATCCCGAATACCGGATTGTCTGCGGCAAACTCCTTTATCCTCTTCTCGAGGCCGCTCTCCCTAAGCCACTTAAGGTCCCCCATGGTATTCTTGCTTCCGGGCAGTATCACCATATCCGGCTGGCCGAAATCCCTGACGGACCTTATATATCTAAGATTGACTTCCTTTATGCTTTCAAAGATCGCAAAATCCGTAAAATTGGATATTCTAGGCAGCCTGACCACCGCGATGTCTATCATATCCCCATCCGCATCTTCGGAACGGTTCTTAAACCTGTCGGTAAGGGAATCTTCATCCTCCAGATTAAGCTCCGTATAGGGCAGGACTCCGAGAACCGGTATCCCTGCCTTCTCCTCGAGCATTTTTATCCCGGGCTCGAGTATCCCCCTGTCTCCTCGAAACTTGTTTATAACAAGTCCCTTCACTCTCGCCCTCTCATCCTCCTTAAGCAGCATGAGAGTTCCGATAAGCTGGGCAAAAACTCCGCCCCTGTCTATATCTCCGACTAAAATAACAGGTGCTTCCACAAGCTTTGCCATTCCCATATTTACAATATCATCTGTATTTAAATTGATCTCCGCCGGAGAACCGGCTCCCTCCAGGACAATATACTCATACGAAGCCTTAAGCTTTCCGTATGCCTCCATTATCCCCGGGATGAGTTTTTTCTTATATTCAAAATATTCCGAGGCGCTCATGTTTCCCACTATCTCGCCATTGACTATTACCTGGCTCCCCACGTCGCTGGTGGGCTTTAAAAGTATGGGATTCATAGCCACATCCGGCTCCGTTCCCGCCGCAAAGGCCTGAAGCACCTGGGCTCTGCCCATCTCAAGGCCGTCCGGGGTGATATATGAATTAAGCGCCATATTCTGGGACTTAAAGGGGGCGACGCTGTGTCCGTCCTCAAAAAGCACCCGGCACAAACCCGCTGCCACGAGGCTTTTTCCTACTCCGGACATACTGCCCTGAACCATTATATTGTGTGACATCAAACCCTCTCCGTAAAATATGATAGCTGGGTCAATAAGTCTCATCCCCACCGACAAGCATGCTTGTCGTGTGGATGGACTTTTGACCCTA
>CAMNBW010000085.1 GCA_946533525.1 uncultured Lachnospiraceae bacterium | reverse complement strand
ATTCGCCTGATAGCGGCGAAAATAATAAAAAATGGAGCGTGAATTTTAATGGGAGTTATCACTGGTTTGGAGCCGGCAAAGGTATTTGAATATTTCGAGGAGATCTGCGGGATACCCCACGGGTCCACCGATACAAAGCGGATAAGCGATCACATTGCGGAGTTTGCCCGCAGCTTGAACCTGGAGTGCATTCAGGATGAAAACAATAACCTTATCATAAGAAAACCCGGAAGCGAGGGCTATGAGAAGGCGCCTATGGTAATGCTGCAGGGACATTTGGATATGGTCTGCGAAAAAGATGAGGGCGTGGACTTCGACTTTAAGACCGAGGGCTTGAAGCTGAAGCTTGAAAACGGCATTATAAGCGCCGAGGGGACTACCCTTGGAGGCGACGACGGAATAGCTGTGGCCTACTGTATGGCCCTGCTCTCTTCAAAGGATATACCTCATCCGCCGCTCGAGGTGGTCCTGACCTCCGACGAGGAGATAGGAATGCTTGGAGCCGCGGCAATGGATATGTCCAAGCTTCAATCCAAAATACTTATTAATGTAGATTCCGAGGAGGAGGGCATCCTTCTTGCCGGCTGCGCCGGAGGAGTACTGACCAAGGCCACACTGCCGATAAAGCGCAAATATAAGGCAGGGATCCCGATGAGACTTAAGATCGAGGGACTTTTAGGGGGACATTCGGGCAATGAGATAGACAAGGGAAGGGCCAACGCGGATAAGCTTCTCGGAAGAATGCTTTTCATGGCCTCGAGGGAGACGGATTTTAATTTGATAAGCGTCTCAGGCGGCACAAAGGACAACGCGATACCCCGCTCGGCCATTGCTGAGCTCGCCGTGGCAGGGGAGATGGAGATGAAAAAGCTCACCGCCCTTACGGACATTTTTACACAGATGGTTTCAAGGGAATATGAGCTTAACGACCCGGATATACGCGTCAGCATAAAGGAGATAACCGACACCTCGTTTAGCGATCCGATGGACGATGAATCCACAAAGAAGGTAATAACCATGTTAACCTGTCTGCCGGACGGGATAGAGAAGATGAGCTTTTCGCTCGAGGGTCTGGTGGAGACTTCGTTGAATTTAGGGATTCTCGAGACGTCGGAGCGGGACTGCGGCTTTTCCTTCCTTGTAAGAAGCAGCGTTGAGAGCGAGAAGGAAGAGCTTGTGAACAGGATACAGTGCCTGACAGAAATGCTGGGGGGCTCCGTCGAGCTCAGCGGAAATTATCCCGGCTGGGATTTTAAGAAGGAATCGAAGCTTAGAGACCTCTTTGTAAGCGTCTTTGAAGAGAAATACGGCCATAAGCCTAAGGTGGAGGCCATACATGCGGGCCTGGAATGCGGACTTTTTGCTGGTGGAGTCGAGGGGCTCGATGTGATCTCCTTAGGCCCCGATATGAAGGACATCCATACTCCGGGCGAAAGCATGGACGCAGAGAGCGTAAAGCGTACCTGGGAGTATCTCCTTGCGGTCTTAAAGCGTATCGATGGTAGTTTTCTTTAATCTGAAGAAGAAGATTATTGACAGCGTAAGGGATACGACCTCAGCGATGGGGAAGGCCCACCAGACGTTATTAAGCTCACCGGTCTTCGACAGCAGCCAGGCGACGGGGATTAAGACCACGAGCTGACGGCTTACGGAGATTATCAGTGAATAGAAGCCCCGGGAAAAGGCCTGGAAGGTGGAGCCTAAGATTATCGAGGCACCGGCCAGGATAAAGTGGACGCTTATTATCCTTAAAGCGGGTATTCCTATGGCCTTCATATCCGCCGAAGCATTAAAGAGGTCTAAGAGAGTGCCGGGAACCAGATTAAAGGCCAGGGTTCCGATTATCATTATTCCGACGGCGAGGCAGATGGAGAAGCCCACTGCCTCCTTTATACGGTCCTTTTGCCGGGCGCCGTAGTTATAGGCCACGACGGGTATCATGCCGTTATTGAGGCCGAATATGGGCATGAAGAAGAAGCTCTGCAGCTTGAAATACGCCCCGAATACGGCGGTCGCCGTGGAAGAGAAGACTATGAGTATCTTATTCATAAGGTAGGTCATAATCGATCCTATCGACATCATAAGTATGGAGGGGATACCTACGAGATAGATCTTTCCTATGGTAGAAAAGTTCGGCTTAAAGACCTCTTTTAACGAAAGATGTATCTCGTGATTCCTCTTGATATTAAATATGACCGCCAGTATGGAGGCGACGGTCTGTCCGAAGATAGTGGCGTAGGCCGCGCCGGCAACACCCAGCTTCGGAAAGCCGAAGAGGCCGAAGATCATAATGGGGTCGAAGATAAGATTTGTAACGGCACCGGAGATCTGCGTTATCATGGCGTAAAAGGTCAGTCCGGTGGACTGAAGGAGACGTTCAAAGAGCATCTGGCTTAAGGCGCCTATGGAAAGATAGCATATAACGGTCAGATACTGGATCCCGTAGGCTGCGATCTCAGGGTTGTCCGTCTGGGAATAGATAAATTTCTCTACAACGAAAAGACCCACGAGGAGAAATATGATATAATTTACAATCGTCAGCAGGATACCGCTGTTGGCGGCGCTGTCCGCACGTTTGAAATTCTTCTCTCCAAGGGCTTTGCTGAGAAGAGCGTTTATTCCGACGCCCACGCCGGAGCCGAAGGATATAATGAGGGTCTGCAGAGGAAAGGCCAGAGTGACCGCAGTGAGGGCATTCTCGCTTATCCTCGAGACGAAGATGGAATCCACTATGTTGTAAAGCGCCTGCACCAGCATGGACAGCATCATGGGCAGGGACATGGACAATATGAGTTTTTTTATGGGCATCACGCCCATTTTGTTTTCTTTTAATTCAGCCATGTTAAACATTGTATTTATGTGGCTACAGCTTGTCAAGGAAATAAAAGCCGATGGTCAAACATCTTAAGAAGAGTAATATATGGGTATATCTGGGACTGGCAGTCCTGATGGTCCTGTTTTTTGCTACCCGGCTGTACCGCTTCGGGGAGGTGCCGGCGGGCTTTCATATAGACGAGATAGGGGCTTCCTACGACGCCCAGTGCATAGCCCATTACGGAGTGGACCGCTACCGGGTGCGCTTCCCCGTGTATTTCCAGAATTTCGGAGCAGGGCAGAACGCCCTGTATACCTACCTCGGAGCCCTGCTTTTTAAGTTCACCGCCTTTTCACCGAAGAAGTTCCGCTTTATAGCTGTGTTTTGCGGAGCCCTTGCCCTGCTTTGCACCTTCATCATCTCGCGTAAGGCCTTTGAGGAGCGTAAATTCGCCCTGACAGCCCCGTTTTTATGGATTGTCATGCCGGTTATACTGATGTCGGAGCGCTGGGGGCTCGAAAGTTACCTGTTCTTAAGCTTTACGGCCATGGCGCTCTGCCTTTTAACTCTGGCGGCGCACTCCGAGTCAAAGCCGCTATGGCTCCTGGCGGGGATTTTCACCGGGCTCTGCCTCTATACCTACGGAGTTTCCTATGTCGTAATACCTCTTTTTCTCATTATTATATATGTCTATCTTTTATGGCTTGGCAGGGTTAGGCTTAAGGAGACCTTGCTCTTTGCTATTCCCTTTATGCTCCTTGCCATACCTTTAGGATTAGAACAGCTGGTGACTGCAGAGATTTTGCCGGAGTTCAGTTTATTTCTTACGGACTTCAGGCGCATGGAGTTTTCGAGAGCCGGGGAGTTCGGGTTTAAATATTTCCTTAAAAATCTGGACGACATCGGAGTCTTTTTTACGAATGACTTCCTTCCATACAACGGGTCGGCGCGCTTCGGAACTGTGCTCTATATTTCAATACCCTTTATTGTGCTGGGGTTCTTTGCCTGCTTAAAAAAGGCTTTAAATTCCCTAAAGCAGCGCCGCTTCGACTTTTCTGTGGTGCTCATGGTCTTTTTCCTCGTAAGCTTCCTTGCGTCCATGTGCATGGTGCAGCTAAATATCAACAGGGTAAATGAGGTGTATTTTGCCTTTGTTTTCCTGGCGGCCTACGGCATAAATTCAATATGGAAGCGCTTTAAGCTGACACCGCTTATCGCCTTGGCCTTATATATGGTATTTTTTGTACCCTTTTGCAATTATTATTACGGGGAGGAATACAATGCGGACATAGCCGCCGATGAATCGGGAGTTCTCTTTTATAACACGGATCTCGGAGTGGCGGTCAAGACCCTTTCGGATTTTTACGGCGGCGAAAAGCAGGTTAACATAATATCAAACGATGCCGAGGAAAGGCATATCCTTATCGCCGACTACTGCGGAACTTCTCCCTATGAGTTTGATCAGGCCTATTCCACCGCCGGGAATTATTACATAGGCCTGCCCGAGGAGCTGGACACAAGCGGCGGCACTGTCTTTGTTATCGGCAAAAATCTTAAGCATATCGCGGACTATCTGGCCTCGGAAGGATTTACCGTGGACGAGGAAACCTATCCGGACTACTATATCGTAATGACACCGTGATTTCCATTGAATACAGTGTCGGACGGTCTGGATGGAAGCGCTGACAAAAACTTCTTTTATTAATTCCGGGATAAAAATAATCAACTAAAATGATTAAAAATGTCTGTATACGAATTCGAATTGAAGTGATAAGATAAGTTTCGTCAAAAATATTGATAAAAATTACCAAATCGTATTCTATAAAGAATGGAGATAAAGTCAATGTATAACAAAAAAAAGTATCAGATCGCGTATTTCATGCCCGAAAATCCCACCTATGAGTGGGTAAAGAAGGATCATATCACGAAGGCGCCCATATGGTGCAGCGTGGATCTTCGTGACGGAAACCAGGCCCTGATCGAGCCCATGAGCCTCGACGAGAAGCTGGAATTCTTTAAGATGCTTGTGAAGATAGGCTTTAAGGAAATAGAGATAGGCTTCCCGGCGGCTTCCGAGACTGAGTACAAGTTTGCAAGGACCCTTATAGAAAACAAAATGGTGCCTGAGGATGTGACCTTGCAGGTACTGACCCAGGCCAGGGACCATATTATCCGCAAGACCTTCGAAGCCGTGCAGGGCGCCCCGAGGGCGATAATACACTTATATAATTCCACCTCAGTTGCGCAAAGGGAGCAGGTCTTCGGCAAGAGCAGGGAGGAGATTAAGGAGATAGCCGTAGAGGGAGCGAAGCTCTTAAAGAGTCTTGCCAGCGAAACGAAGGGCAATTTTTCCTTTGAATATTCTCCCGAGAGCTTTCCCGGGACAGAGGTTGAATATGCCGTCGAGGTCTGCAACGCGGTTTTGGACATCTGGAAGCCCAAGAAGAACAACAAGGTCATAATCAACATCCCTACGACGGTTGAAAATGCCATGCCCCATGTCTTTGCGACACAGGTGGAGGCCATAAACAACACCTTAAAATACCGCGACGCCGTAGTGCTTTCCCTCCATCCCCACAATGACAGGGGCTGCGGGGTTTCGGACGCTGAGCTCGGAATGCTGGCGGGAGCGGACAGGATAGAGGGAACGCTTTTCGGAAACGGGGAGCGCACGGGAAATGTGGACATCGTGACCCTTGCCATGAATATGTATTCCCACGGAGTTGATTCCAAGCTGGACTTTTCCAATATAACCGAGATCGGGCAGACCTATGAGCGCCTTACAAGAATGGAGGTAACTCCCCGTCAGCCCTACGGAGGAGCCCTAGTATTTACAGCTTTCTCCGGCTCCCATCAGGACGCTATTTCCAAGGGCTTTGCTTGGAGAGAAAAGCACATGGACAAGCCCTGGAGCGTGCCCTACCTTCCGGTGGATCCGAAGGACGTGGGAAGGGAGTACGACGGCGATGTTATCCGTATCAATTCCCAGTCGGGCAAGGGCGGCGTAAGCTATATCCTGAAGACGAATTACGGCCTGGCTATCCCCAAGCAGATGCAGGAGGATGTGGGCTATACGGTAAAGGGAATTTCGGACAGGGAGCACGCAGAGCTTTCACCCGAGCGGATTTACTCTATTTTCGAGGATAAATACATTACAAATACGCCGGTCTTTACCATACCCGAATGTCATTTCGCCCAGACCGACGGGATCCTTGCAAAGGTCATGATCGCAAGGAACGGGAAGAACATGGAGATAGCGGCAAACGGAAACGGACGTCTGGATGCTGTCAGCAATGCCATAAAATCCTACTTCGACATAAGCTATGAGCTCACGGTTTACGAGGAACACGCCCTTGGAAAAGGCTCCTCCACCAAGGCCTGCTCCTATGTGGGAATTACGATGAGGGGGAAGCGCTACTGGGGAGTCGGAATAAACGAAGATATTATCCGTTCCTCAATAAACGCCTTATGCGTCGCCGTAAACCAGATAGACAGCATAAGGGAAACGGGAGAGGACAAGGACGAGAGGATAACCAGGATAATGAACTATATCCAGGAAAATTATCTCGACGTAAATCTCGACGATCTTTCGAGAGAGTTCTATTTGTCAAAGCCCTATCTGTCCAAGTATATCAAGGAAAAGTCGGGCATGACCTTCGGGGAGAACGTGCAGAAGATCCGTTTGAAGAAGGCAAGTACGCTGCTTAAGAACGGGAATATGAAGATTGAAAAGGTGGCGGAGAGCGTGGGTTATCCGAGCGTCGAGCACTTTAACAGGCAGTTCAAGAAAAAATACGGCATGACCCCGGTGCAGTACAGGAACGCCGCAAAATAGAAAAATTATTATTGTGTCTGACAGGCAGTTCAATCTTTTTTAGGAGGAATCATTT
>CAMNBW010000084.1 GCA_946533525.1 uncultured Lachnospiraceae bacterium | reverse complement strand
GCCCTCACATCAAAGGCAGTCTTTTGCACAAGCCTCTGGTCGGTGCCGCGGTCGAACATTATCTCCGGCACACTCTTTGCCTCCTGATTTAGCGATACATCCGAGGTGATCTGATAGCCCCTCTTGTTTAAGACCGCATTCAGCTCATCCAGATGGGCGGCGATAAAATCCAGCATTTCCTCCTTCTGCAGGATAAAATGCGTCTTCACATTCATATCCGGGTTCATCGACACATGGATATCCATTGTTCCCAGCGTCTCCATATCCAGGTGCAGCAGCGCCGAAACATTCCCGTCCTTCTTGGCGAGGTTCCTCTTATTGGTATAGACATATAAATCCCCATGGGCGTTCTTATCGTTCATCTTAAGGGGAAGCTGCACATAGGCGAAGGCCTGATTGACGCTGTTCATAAAATCTATATTGTTCCTGATATTCTGAAGCTTATCCGAGACATTTGCGCTCTCCGGGGAATTGTGGGACCCGAGGGCCTGGATAAGCTTCTCGGTATTCTGCGAAAGCTTTGCATAATATTCCCTGACCTTCTCCTTATTCGCCACGTCCTTAGGGTCCATGAGAAAGGAATTCATAAGCTCATTTTTCACCAGCGCCTGGTATTCCGGCTGTTTTGCGAGCTCTGAGAGCCCCTCCTTAAGCTCCGGTCTCTCCATGCCCGCCCTTATCATATTGAGCGCGTCGGAAGTCTTATGATTTCCCTGGGCCACGCTGTCGGCAATGGATTTCGGTATCCCGGCCTTCTCCATATCCTCGGCGAGCTTATTTAACCCTTCCTCTCCCAGCAGCGTCTTAAGATCCTCAGTGACCCTCCCGGTCAGGGCCTCTTTTGAAAGCGCCGGATCCGCCGCAGGAGCAGTCCCGCTTCCCTGAGCCGCTGCCTCGGCCTTGCCTTCATTTCCTGCACTCTGCAGAGCGCCTGCCTCCCCGTCTAAAGCCTGAGACAGCAAAGCTTCCTCCTCCGGAGCTCCATTTAACATTGCCTCCGGCCCTGCTGCCGCCTCTTTAGCCATCTCCTCGCTTAAGACCTGCTTTATGTTTTCCGGTATATCCCCGGCGAAGGCCTGGATTATCTTTGCTCCCTCCTCCGGGGAAGCGGCCATCCTTGCAAGGTCGGAGGCCACAGTATCCACGCTGTCGGCTATCTGGTACTGATTGTCCTTATAGGCTTCAAACTGCTGTACATTTTCCTCATTTACCGGGATCCCCAGCTTCGTCATCTGCACCACCGACGCAGGGGAGCCGCTGTTTATATGCGAAACCGTCCTTGCCATGTCGAGCAGGGACTTTGTATCTATGGACATGCCGTTTTTCATCATGGCATTCACCATCTCGAGATTTTCCGCGGTATGGGGCAGTCCTGCGGCATCCAGCGCCTTGGCCGCCGCGGGATTTTTATCGAGATTTTCATAGAGAGGGGTAATTGATACCTGCTTTCCGCTGGTGTTCCTGACCTGAAAGGACATATTCTGTCCCATGGTTATGTCCAGATTTTGGCTGAGCTTTGCGTTTATGGTATTCTTTCCGCCGATAAGGAGGGAGATCACCCCGTCGTCGGTCATTCCCACTACCTGTCCCGAAAAAACGTCTCCCGCCTTTACGTTGATGACGTTTTTTGCAAGGACCATGGTCTGCTCTTTTCCCTCAACGCGGGAAACAGCTTCGCCCTGGTTTACCGAACCGGTATTGTTGTATGTATTGGAATTAATGGAAAGATTCAATGAATAAAGCTCCTTCTGTGGATCGGGCACATCCCGTATCTTGCAATGGCTGCCCTGTGCTCCTCGCTTCCATAGCCCTTGTTGGAAGCAAAATTATATTCCGGATACTGCTCCCCGTACCTGACCATAAGAGCGTCCCTGTACACCTTGGCGATAATGCTCGCCGCGGCGATGGATGCGCTCTTAGCGTCCCCTTTAATTATGGGTACCTGCTTAATATCCACTCCGGGGATAGTCACTGCATCGTTTAATAATATATCGGGTTTTATGTCCAGATTCTTTATGGCTGTCCTCATGGCCTCGTAGGTCGCCTGCAAAATATTTATCTCATCTATCCTGTCCGCCTCGACCTGCCCTATGGCGTAGGCCA
Organism: uncultured Lachnospiraceae bacterium; assembly: GCA_946533525.1. Classification (GTDB taxonomy): domain Bacteria; phylum Bacillota; class Clostridia; order Lachnospirales; family Lachnospiraceae; genus NK4A144. Next base: position 4,626 of record CAMNBW010000084.1, on the reverse strand, counting down.
CCGCCCTGCTCTTTATAATATCGGAAAGCTCATTTCTTTTGCTCTCGGTCAGCTTTTTGGAATCATTTAAATAGAGAAGCTCGCAGTCCTTCGGCAATATCACGGCGGCTGCCACCACCGGACCGGCAAAGGGTCCCCGGCCCACCTCGTCTATCCCGCAGATATAGCCAAGGTCTGCATATTCCCTCTCGAAGGAATACATAGCGTGGGTACGCTCTTCCTCCCTTTTTATGGCCTCCAGGCGCTTCCTGGCCGTAGCCGCCAGGGCACGGACCCCGTTTCTTTCATCTTCGGAATACATTGCAAGGAAGGCTTCCAATTGAACCTTCGAGTCCGCCTCTTTCAGTTTTTGCCGTATCTCAGAAACGCTTTGAGCCATAGCCTTATCTTTCCTTTAATTCATGGGAATGGCGACTTCCTCATGGGAATTGTATCTGCGAAGGATCTCGTGTATCTTATCCGTGGGGGTAATGACCCTGTCCATCGATACGTCGTGATTTGAATAGTCGATGAGGGACGCAATGAATTTACTCATATCCGCCTCTATGTAATAAGGGCGCTCTTTGAGCTCCGGTGAGCGGTATGAAAGATTTGTGATTATTACCTTGTTGAAATACCCCTTCCCGTAGGCCTCGTCGAAGTCCTGAAAGCCGTCGGTAAAGAGCCCGTAGGTACAGCAGATGAAGACCCGCTTTGCGTTCATATTCTTAAGCTGCTTGGCCGTATCGATCATCGAGCCGCCGGAGGAGATCATATCGTCCACGATGATAACGTCCTTATCCGCCACGTTGTCTCCTAAGAATTCATGGGCCACTATGGGGTTCTTCCCGTTGACTACCTTTGTGTAATCCCTTCTTTTATAGAACATACCGGTGTCCACTCCCATGACGGAGGCAAAATAGACCGCTCGGTTTAAGGCCCCCTCGTCCGGGCTTATTACAAGGGTATGCTCCTTATCTATGATCATATCCGGCACATTTAAAAGCAGGGCCCGCAAAAACTGGTAAAAGGGGGTAAAGTTATCAAAGCCGCAAAGCGGAATGGAGTTTTGTACGGAAGGGTCGTGGGCGTCAAAGGTCATAATGCGCTTGACTCCCATATTGCTGAGCTCCTCGAGCATGATAGCGCAGTCTAAGGACTCCCTGCCGGCCCTCTTATGCTGCCTGCCCTCATAGATAAAGGGCATTATAACGGTCACCCTGTGAGCCTTCCCCGCGGCCGCCGCAATGACTCTCTTAAGATCCTGATAGTGGTCGTCGGGAGAATAGGCATTTTCGTAGCCGTAGAGATTATAGGTTATAGAGTGGTTCATTACATCCGTCAGGATATATAGATCCTTTCCCCTTAAGGACTCCCTTAAGACCGCCTTTCCCTCTCCCGAAGCAAACCTGGGTATATCTATCCTGGTCGAAAAGGTATCGAGGGTATAGTCCTGAAAGGCCGGAGAATCGTGATATGGCTGATTTATCTCCCTCCTGAACTCCACCAGGTAATCGTCTACCTTTTCACCCAGCTCCCTGATATTTTCCATTACCACGAGTTTTAAGGGTGCGGCAGGCATTTTATTTTCAAGATATTTATTCATTGCCATGAACATTATCCTCCGGAGGTATGTTTGAAAACACTTATGATTAATGGTATCATTTTAAGAAAATCTATGCAAGGTCAGGTTGAATTGACGAAGAATAAAACTCACATCATAGACGCTGTCGCTCCGGGCAGTATCGCCGAAGAATTAAATATAGAAGCCGGGGATGAACTCCTGTCCATAAACGGTCAGGCTGTCGAAGACATCTTCGACTACCAGTTCCTTACCGAGGATGAATATCTGGAGGTGCTTATAAGGAAGGCCGACGGGGAGGAATGGGAGCTTGAGATCGACAAGGACGAGGACGAGGATCTGGGGCTCATCTTTAATAACGGCCTCATGGACGACTACCGCTCCTGCTCGAATAAATGTATCTTCTGCTTCATCGACCAGATGCCCCGGGGTATGCGCCCCACCCTCTATTTTAAGGACGACGATTCCCGCTTAAGCTTCATGCAGGGAAACTATATCACCCTTACGAATTTAAGCGATCACGACCTCGAGCGCATTATCAATTACCGCCTGGAGCCGGTGAATATCTCCTTTCATACCACCGAGCCCGAACTTCGCTGTAAGATGCTCGGAAACCGCTTTGCCGGAGAAGCCCTGAAAAAAGCCCGGCGCCTGTACGAGGCCGGTATTTCAATGAACGGCCAGATAGTGCTGTGCAAGGGCATAAACGACGGGGAGCACCTTCGCCGCTCTATTGAGGACCTGTCCGGCTTTATCCCCTGTCTTCAGAGCGTATCGGTGGTCCCGGTGGGCTTAAGCCGCTTCAGGGAGGGGCTTTTCCCCCTCGAAGGCTTTACCCGGGAGGACGCCGCCCAGGTTCTCGATATGATACACTCCTATCAGGACAGATTTTACGCCGAATATAAAACCCATTTCATACATGCCGCGGATGAATTCTATCTTCTGGCAAATCGTGAGCTTCCCGATGCGGACAGCTATGACGGCTACCTCCAGTATGAAAACGGCGTAGGCATGATAAGGAGCTTTGTCGATGAATTTGACGAAGCCCTCAACGAGCTTAAAAGCTCCATGGGTTCTAAAGCCGGTAAGTCATTGAGACCCCGCAGAATCTCCCTGGCCGGCGGCCTGCTTATGACCCCTTTTATAAATGAGATGTTAAGTAAGCTCACGGAGCTAATCCCCTCTCTCGAAGCCGCCTACTACCCCATAAGAAACGATTTCTTCGGGGAGAAGATAACCGTAAGCGGCCTTTTAACCGGAAGGGATATTATCTCGCAGCTTAAGGGAAAGCCTCTCGGCGAGGCGCTCTACCTGCCGGAAAACCTCCTTCGCGCAGGGGAGAGCGTCCTTCTCGACGATACAACCGTAGAGGACATTGCCGAGTCTTTACAAGTAAAAATACATATTGTAAAATCAGACGGATATGACTTCGTCCACAAAATAGCAACCGGAGAAGAAGATTAAATGAAACCCATAGTCGCCCTGGTAGGGCGCCCAAACGTAGGAAAAAGCACTCTCTTTAACGCACTGGCGGGCAAAAGGATCTCCATCGTCGAGGATACCCCCGGCGTTACAAGAGACAGAATATATACGGATATAAACTGGAACGGGAGAGATTTCACGATAGTGGATACCGGGGGCATAGAGCCCGATTCTAAGGATGTGCTCCTGTCCGGTATGCGCGCCCAGGCTGAGATCGCCATCGAAACGGCCCACGTCATAATCTTTCTGACGGATGTGCGTTCCGGGCTTTCGGATGCCGATATGAAGGTGGCCGACCTGCTGCGCCGCTCCGGTAAAAATATAGTCCTGGCCGTGAACAAGGTCGACGACATCAATAAATTCCAGTACGACGTCTACGAGTTCTACAATCTCGGACTGGGTGACCCCGTATCCATCTCCGCTTCCCAGCTTAAGGGTCTCGGGGACCTGATGGATAAGGTAGTGGAGCTTTTGCCCGAATCCCTCTCTGAAGAGGAGGAAGACGACAGGCCCAGGGTCGCAATAGTCGGCAAGCCCAACGTCGGCAAGTCCTCCATTATAAACAGGCTCTTAGGCTCCAACCGTGTCCTGGTATCCGACATTGCCGGCACCACCAGGGATGCGGTGGACACCACCATAGTCAGGAACGGTCAGGAATATGTCTTTATCGACACAGCCGGCCTTCGGCGCAAATCCAAGGTGGATACCTCCCTGGAGCACTATATGATACTGCGCACAGTCAGTGCGGTGGAGCGCTCCGATGTGGTGATAATAGTTATAGACGCGGCCGAGGGAGTTACCGAGCAGGACGCCAAGGTGGCCGGTATAGCCCACGATATGGGCAAGGCCTGTATTATAGCGGTAAATAAATGGGATCTGGTGGAAAAGGACAATTCCACGGTCAAAAAGTTTACCGAAAAGATCAGGAACGTCCTCTCCTTCATGCCCTACGCGGAGGTAATCTTTATTTCCGCCGAAACGGGTCAGCGTTTAAATAAGCTCTTCGATATGATCGACCTTTGCATAGACAGCTCCTGCAGAAGAATCCAGACCGGAGTCCTAAACGAGATAATAAATGAGGCCACGACCCTGCAGCAGCCCCCTTCGGACAAGGGAAAGGCTTTAAAGATCCGCTATACTACACAGGTCGGGGTAAAGCCTCCTACCTTTGTGGTGTTTGTTAACTCGAAGGAGCTTATGCATTTTTCATACCTGAGGTATCTGGAGAACAAGGTAAGGGAAGCCTTCGCCTTCAGGGGTACCCCGCTTAAATTCATAGTAAGGGAAAAAGAATCGGAGAAATAATTTTCTTAAATTTCTTAATAAAACCCGCTGATCGCGGCAGAAAGGACAGAAATGACAGCAAGACTGGTATCACTTATAATAGGATATTTTTGCGGTCTCGTTCAGACCGGTTATCTTTACGGAAAGGCAAAGGGAATAGATATACGCCAGCACGGCTCCGGCAACGCCGGTACTACCAACACCTTAAGGACCTTAGGACCGAAGGCGGGCCTTATAGTGCTGCTCGGGGATATGCTAAAGACCCTTGTGGCTATCTTTATAAGCTGGCTTCTTTTTCA
>CAMNBW010000083.1 GCA_946533525.1 uncultured Lachnospiraceae bacterium | reverse complement strand
CCTTTTTTGCGATAATAATTTCGGGCGGCTGCTATTTCCTCGGAGGCTTCGGAAGACTCTTTGACAGCCCGGAGATCTACAATGCGGACGGCAGCGTGGCCTATGACTCAATTGTGCCCCTGATGCTCTCCACCTTGCCGGATATTCTTATCGGTATCGTCGTGGTTCTGGTATTTTCGGCATCTATGTCGACCCTTTCGTCCCTGGTGCTGACCTCGAGCTCGACCCTGACGCTGGATGTCTTAAAGCCGGTATTTATTAAGGATATGAGCGCAAAAATGCAGCTTATCATTTTAAGGGTGCTGGTGGCGGCCTTTATCGTGCTTTCCGTCGTGCTGGCCTTCAATCCGCCGACATTTATCGCCCAGCTTATGGGGATTTCCTGGGGCGCCCTGGCCGGAGCGTTTCTGGCTCCGTTTATGTACGGCTTATATTCCAAAAAGATCACCCGCGCCGCAGTCTGGGTCAGCTATATAGCGGGAGTAGGCATAACCGTTTTGAATATGTTCCTTAAGTTCATCAAGTCGCCTATAAACGCAGGAGCCTTTACGATGCTCGCAGGCCTCATACTTGTACCGTTGGTAAGTCTTGTGACCCCCAAGCTCAAAGAGGATTTTGTGGACAGGATATTCGAGTGCTACAATGAAGAGGTTAAGGTACACAAAAAGAGCTCCCTGGAGGAATAAAAAAGGACAAAAATCAAGAGCTGCCGCGTTTCATAACGGCAGCTCTTCTTATATCGCAGGGGCGGCGATAGGAAATTATTGGCCTTGCGGCCAAACGCCGCCCCGCGGGCGAGCAGGGTACGATTTCATCGCCCCTACTCGATTTCAAAATTAACTGTTGCTAATTAGGTCAGTCGTGTTATCAGAAATCAACATCCGTATCGTAATAGCAGCACTTAAGCAGCTTTTCCATCTCTTCGGGGGAAGGCTGTCTGGGGTTTGACCCTGTGCAGGCATCCGCAATGGCGTTTACTGCAATATCAGGCAGTCTCTCAAGGAAGATGTTCTCGGGAACGAAGCCCGTGTCCGCAGGCAGTCCGTCAGCGCCGTATTTGTTGATGCTGTGAGGGATATTGAGGTCGTCGTTCATCTTGCGCAGATACTTTACAAGCAGATCCACCTTTTCATCATCGTTATTTCCGCCGAGCTTCATGTAATCGGCGATAACTCCGTAGCGCTTTTTGGCCTCGGCATCCTTTGCGTTGTACTGTATAACCTTGGGAAGGTACATGGCGTTAGCGGCACCGTGGATGATATGGGCGCCCTGGTCGGCAAAGACAGCGCCTGTCTTGTGAGCCATGGAGTGAACGATACCCAGAAGGGCGTTTGAGAAAGCCATTCCGGCCAGGCACTGTGCATTGTGCATGGAATCGCGGGCTGCCATATCTCCGTTATAGGACTTTACAAGATCGCTCTGTATCATCTCTATGGCGTGAATTGCAAGAGGATCCGTGAAATCACAGTGCGCGGTTGAAACATAGGCCTCGATGGCGTGGGTCATGGCATCCATACCTGTGTGAGCGGTAAGCTTCTGGGGCATTGTCTCCGCAAGATCGGGATCTACAATGGCAAGATCGGGTGTTATTTCAAAATCCGCTATAGGATACTTGATACCCTTCTGATAATCGGTGATTATTGAGAAAGCCGTAACCTCAGTTGCCGTTCCGGATGTGGAAGGGATGGCGCAGAAGTGAGCCTTTTTACGCAGCTCGGGGATGCCGAATACCTTACACATATCTTCAAAGGTGCAGTCGGGATATTCGTACTTGATCCACATGGCCTTTGCAGCATCTATGGGGGAGCCTCCGCCCATTGCGATGATCCAGTCGGGCTCAAACTCCATCATGACTTTAGCGCCGTTCATTACGGTTTCTACTGAAGGGTCAGCCTCGATACCTTCGATAAGCTTTGTCTCAAAGCCGGCTTCCTTAAGATAGCCCTCTGCCCTCTGCAGAAAGCCGCCGCGCTTCATGGAGCCTCCGCCCACGCAGATAACAGCCTTCTTGCCCTTAAGGGTCTTTAAGGTCTCAAGAGAACCCTTTCCGTGATAAACGTCCCTGGGTAAACAAAAACGTGCCATTAACAGTACCTCCTATCATTTTCGTTATTCTGTAAAATATATGTTAATAATTTAACAATCGACATTATAACATAGAATGCTGCTGTTGAAAAGTCACAGTTTGAAAACAATTCCAATAACAGCCGCTATTCCTATATAGACTATAGGATGTTTGTTGAATATTTTGATGCCGGCTAAGATTCCGGCGCAAAGCAGGATGCATTTCCAGTTAAAGAGGGATAAAACCGAGGCGGTTTGGGCGTATGCTTCGGTATTCAGCAGGGAAATTTTGGCCACACCCAGTCCTGCAGAAGCTATAAGAGCGGTCGAAGCCGGGCGCAGGGCATAAAACATGCGGCTTACTATCACGGAATCCCTGAATTTATCCAAAACCTTGGAAATAATGATGATTATGATGACAGAAGGGCAGACAAGCCCTATAGTAGAGATCAGGCCGCCAAAAACACCAAGCGTTATGTAACCGACATAGGTGGCCATATTTATTCCGACGGGGCCGGGAGTGGCCTCTGATATTGCGATCATATCTGCGATGTCATGCGCGGTATACCATCCCGTTCTGGCAGACATCTCATAAAGGAAGGGCAGGGTGGCAAGCCCCCCTCCGACGGCAAAGAGCCCGGTTTTGAAGAATTCGATAAACAGTTGAAGGGCTAAAGACATTTACTTTTCCTCCTTTGACGAATCTGCAGATGGGCTGTCCTGGTTTTTTTCGGGAACCTGCCCGGCCTTAAGATCGGGGCGCAGCAAAAGCCCCGTGACACCGGCAAGAATGACCAGGATCGCGGGGGATACCGGTGAAAACAGGGAAAGAGCCAAAACGACCAAAAATATGATCAGGCACTTGGAGTCTGCAATGGATTTTTTGCCCAGTTTTATGACAGACATGAGTATCAGAGCAACTACACAGGCCCTTATCCCGTTAAAAGCATGTTTGACGGCTTCCATCCCGGAAAAAGTCGCCAGAAAGGCAGATAAGGCGGTGATAAGTACAAATGAAGGAAAAATCATCCCCAAAGTGGCGACTATCCCGCCGAGGATGCCGGCCCGGTTATAGCCCACGAAGGTGGCGGTATTGACGGCTATAATGCCGGGAGTACACTGGCCTATCGCATAATAATCCACAAGCTGCTCCTCTGTGGTCCAGTGGCGTTTATCCACGAGTTCCCTTTGAAGAATGGGAAGCATTGCAAGGCCGCCTCCGAAGGTGGTTACGCCTATCTTGGCGAAGGCAAGGAAAAGTTCGGCATATTTTTTCATGTGGAAGCCTCCTGTAAACTAATGATATAATTTGTTTTGAATTTTGCGGCGAATGAGGTCTTATTTTACCACATAATCAGGTTAAAATGCGAAGTTTTTGAGCATATCGCAGAAGACAAATTATCTTAATTCCCGCAATCATATAACGAGAGAAGGGAGGAGAGAATAAATAACTTGGATTATATTAATCAAAAAGAAAAGGCTTACGGAGGCTTTGTAAATATAAAAAAGTATCTGACGGAAAGATACCAGGCGCTACCTAAGCTTATCGACAGGGGTAAGGCATTGGTTATTGACAGGAACACGATGGAAAAAATCAGTGGGCGAAAAACTAACAACTGTTCCCTGGTATCGGTAGCGAGAGTTATCAATTATTATGGCAAAAAAATGGGCCTAACACAAGTAACAGACGATATTTATAAAATATATACCGTTATTGAAAAAATTAGTAAAAAATACGGGTATAATGATATAAAGGGAACTTTCCCTACAAAAATAGACGATATTATGAGAGACGGTTTTGCGGCATACGGGTATCGGGCCAGATGCAGAGGGATCTATACCTGGGATATAAACACGGTCAGGAAGGAAATTGATAGAAGCCGGCCGTTATTAATGAGCCTGGCCCGTGGATTTTACCGGGATCACACCATCACAGTCTCGGGATATTCCGTGTGGAGGGCCGGAAACGAGGACTTTCCTATATTGAGGGTCGTAGACGGCTGGCAGCCGGGGTATCATTATATAGACTTCAGAGCCTTTGAAGAGGATTTGAGAAACGCCGGAATAGGCTCTTTTAACACATGCGAGGTGACAGAAAATGACAGATTTTAAGAAAGATCAGACTATAGACGCAAATATAACGAGTGCTACCATAAAATTATACGACGAAAACCCGTATGAAACGTCCTTTAGCGCCAAAATTACAGAAATCCATAAAAATGACAACTGTATTTATTTGGTTCTGGACAGAACCCTGTTCTTTCCGGAAGAGGGCGGACAGAGCGCCGACACCGGAGAAATAGAGGGCTTCGAGGTGGTGGATGTTCAAATATCTAATGATATTATAACGCATATGATTAGCTGTTCTGAAGAGGCGGAAAAGGCTTTGATTCAGGGGAAAACCGTTCAGGGACGCGTAAATTGGGAGACGCGGTTTTCCAATATGCAGAATCATACGGGAGAGCATATACTGTCGGGAATACTCCATAATGAATACGGATCGGAAAATGTGGGTTTTCATCTCTCGGACAATACCGTAACACTTGATACCTCGCGTTATTTAAACGAGGATGAGCTCGCTGCGCTGGAAATAAAGGCCAATAGGGCAGTATATGCCAACCTGGAGATAAAAGCGGAGTATCTGCCGGACGAGGAGCTTGCAAAGATCGAGTACAGGAGCAAGAAAGAGATAGCCGGAGCGGTCAGGATAGTTACTATAGGAGATATTGATAAATGTGCCTGCTGTGCGCCCCATGTACACCGCACCGGAGAGGTTGGCCTTATAAAAATAATAAAAGCTATTAAATGGAAGGAAGGGACCAGGATCTGGTTTTTATGCGGTTCAAGGGCATTGGAATATGTTCAGACTATCTTCAAAAACGTGGATGAAGTGGCGAGGCTCACTTCTGAATCTCCCGATAAAATAGCGGACGGTGTCAATAGATTCAATGAGACCATCCAGAGCCTGAAGGCCGATCTTTTCCAGGCCCAGAGCGGACTTATGGAGGAGAAGATAAAAAATATACATGATATTAAATCTGATGTTATATTATTTGAGAATGTCTCCAATGCAAAGATTCAGAGGAATGCGGTAAACGCTCTCGTTGAAAGGTTTGATGGGGTCTGCGGAGTCTTCTCAACATCGGATAACATAAGCTATCAATATATAATCGGCAGTAAAAACAGGGATTGCAGGGAAGTGGGAAGGGTTTTAAATGAAAAACTGGGTGCTAAGGGAGGCGGGAAGCCGGAAATGATACAGGGCTCCGTTGCCGCCTCCATGGAAGCGATAATCGAAGCCCTGAAAGAAACACTTGATATTTAAAGGTAACTGCTTAACTCAGCCTTTTTAGAAGCTCCGGCAGGATGTGCCGGGCCCTTTACGGTCTGGGCTGTCCGCAGTTGGAACAGAATTTGCCTTTATTGACATTTCCGCAGCTGCAGGTCCATTCTCCGTTGGGATTGGGCTGTCCGCAGTTGGAGCAGAATTTACCGGTATTCACATTTCCGCAGGAGCAGGTCCAGCTTCCTGCTGCAGGGGCAGGAGCGGGCTGTGCGGGTTGAGGCTGAGGCTGGGGAGCCGGAGCCGGCTGTACGTTTTGCTGCTGCTGACCCATCTGGAAGAGCTGTGCGGCGTTCATACCGCCTGCCTGACCGGCCATATTCATTCCGGCGAAGGCCATCATCGGGCCTGCGTTCTGATTGTTTGCCGCATCCTGCATTGCCTGTGCCTGAGCGCCGACAAGGTGTGCTGCTGCCATGTTCGGGTTCCTTAAGGTAGCGTTCCTCTGCAGCTCCTTTATCATCTTTTCGTCTTCTTCCGATGCATTTACAGAGCTTACACCAAAAGTAACGATTGATATTCCATAAACCTTTCCCCATTTATCGGAGAGAACATCATTCAGCGCATCTGCTATGTCATCGGCATGGCCGGGAAGAGCGCTGTATCTTATTCCCATCTCGGATATTTTTGCGAAGGCAGGCTGAAGAGCCGTCAGGAGCTCGCTTTTAAGCTGTGAATCCAGATCCTCGCGCCTGTATTCGTTTTCAACATTTCCCGCTATGTTCTTGTAGAAGAGGATAGGATCGTCGATATGGTACGAATATTCGCCGTGACAGCGGATGGAAATGTCCACATCGAGGCCTATGTTGTTATCTACTACCCTGAAGGGAACCGGGCTGGGAGTACCGTATTTATTTCCGAGAATATCCTTTATATTTACGAAATAGATGCGCTGATCCTTTCCGGTATCGCCGCCGAAGCCTATTCTTTTGCCGAACTGCTTAAAGCTTTCTACTATGCCCTGTCCGAGGCCGCCGTAGAAGATGGAAGGCTCCGTGGAGGTATCGTAGGTATATTCGCCGGGCTCGGCACAGATCTCGACTATTTTTCCCTGGTCAACGATGATAATGCACTGTCCTTCATGTACTGCGACTACAGAACCATTTGTTATTAAATTGTCGCTGCCCTTTGTATTGGAGCTGCGCTTCTGCGTTCTGTGCTCACCCTTGGTGATCAGCACATCGGCATCCATTGATTCGCATACAAAGAACTCTCTCCATTGGTCAGCCAAAACTCCGCCGGCGGAACCGGCAATTGCCTGAATTAAACCCATTATACACCTCCGTTTTTTATGCCTGTTCTCTGCCCGGAGCCGTGTGTTTCGGGCCGGAGCAAAGATTGACAGGTTATTATTAAAGCGTCTTTATCATTATATTAATTT
>CAMNBW010000082.1 GCA_946533525.1 uncultured Lachnospiraceae bacterium | reverse complement strand
GAAGCTGTTTTAAAGTCAGCGAAAGTCTGAGGTCAGTTATGAAGCTTATAAAAACAAGGGAAGCGGCAGGGCAGGTGCTTTGCCACGATGTGACCCGGATAGTGAAGGGTGTGGAGAAGGGACCCGCCTTTAGGAAGGGGCATGTGATCACCGAGGAGGACATTCCGGTCCTTCTGGATATGGGGAAGGAAAACATCTACATATGGGAAGTAAATGAGGATATGCTGCATGAAAATGATGCAGCATTGATTTTATATGGGCTTTGCAAAAGCGAGAATCTTCATCCCTCGGAGATAATTGAGGGGAAGATAGAGCTGATCGCCGATATAGACGGGCTTTTAAAGGTGGATTCCAAGAAGCTGAATGCCATCAATGCCCTTGGGGAGATGATGATCGCTTCGAGGCATGGCAATTTTCCGGTAAAAAAGGGGGATAAGATCGCGGGAACCAGGGTGATTCCCCTTGTTATAGAAAAGGAAAAAATGGAACGCGCGAAGGAGGCAGCTCCCGGAGGGGAAATTTTTAAGATACTGCCCTTTCAGAAAAAGTCCTATGGCATCGTAACCACGGGCAGCGAGGTATTTTATCACAGGATCGAGGATACCTTTACCCCGGTGGTCAAGGATAAGCTAAAGGAATATGACGCTCCGTTCATCGGCCAGGAATTCAGCCCGGATGATGCCGAAACGACGGTAAAGGGCATAGAGAGTCTCATAAACCGTGGGGCGGAGATTATAATCTGTACGGGCGGGATGAGCGTGGATCCCGACGACAGGACTCCTCTTGCCATACGCAAGGCCGCGGATCCTGGGAGGGTTATAACCTATGGGGCCCCGGTACTGCCGGGAGCTATGTTTATGCTGGCCTATAAGGGAGAGATTCCCATTATAGGTCTGCCGGGCTGTGCCATGTACGTCCAGCGTACAATATTCGATCTGGTTCTTCCGCGGGTCATGGCGGGAGAAATTCTCACAAAAAATGATTTTGATATAATGGGGGAGGGTGGACTTTGTCTGAATTGTGAAAAGTGTACCTTTCCTAACTGTGGATTCGGAAAGTAGGGGGAAGGACTATGCCGGGATCAGTGTATTCTGAGATAAAAGAGCTTGTTTCAAAGGAAGATCCGGGTAAGCTGTGGCTTCTTACCCTGCTCAATGGAAAAGAAGCCGGAGAAAAGGCTCTTTATTCTGACGGAAGAATAGTAAAGACCTTTAAGACAGTGGGCTTTTTTGAAACAATGCCCGAAAAGCTGCCTGATATGAACCGGACGGGCTGCTATGAAACCGGAGGGAGGCTCTTTTACGCCGAGATGCTGGGACGCCCCGAAAGGCTGGTTATCTGCGGGGCGGGTCATGTTTCGATACCGATAATAAAGCTCGGGAAGCTGATAGGGTGTCACACAACCTGTATAGACGACCGGGAAGAATACGCCGATAATGCAAGACAGGCCGGAGCAGACCGGGTTCTCTGCGGAAGCTTTGAAGAGGTTCTGTCCGGTCTGGAGGGCAGCAGCGATACTTATTATATCGTAGTAACGAGAATGCACCGGTATGACACCGAATGTATAAAGGCCATAGCCGGGAAAAAACATGCCTATATCGGGCTCATGGGCTCAAGGAGAAGGACGGCCGTGGTAAAGGATAAGCTCCTTGAGTCGGGGGTTTCCGGGGAACTGGTTTCCTCCATCCATACTCCCATAGGAATAGACATCGGCTCCGAAACCCCCGAGGAGATAGCGGTATCGATAATAGCGGAAATTATAAAGCTTAAGAACCGGTTTAAGAAAAATACCGGTTTTTCCGAGGAAATGCTGGAAAGGCTCATGGCGCTTGAGGGAAGCAAAAAGGCTGTGCTGGCGACTATCGTAAAGCGGACGGGCTCGGCTCCGAGGGACGTGGGAAGCAAAATGCTGATCGAGGCTGACGGCAGCCTGATGGACACCATAGGAGGGGGCTGCACGGAAGCCTTTGTTATCGAGCATGCGGGAGAGATGCTTAAGGGGGAGGCTCCGGAGTTTTCGCTTCACAGTCTGAGCCTGGCGGACGAGTGGTACGTGGAGAGCGAGACCGTATGCGGAGGTACCATAGAGGTATTTCTCGAAACGGTATAAAATGAAGGACAGATTTAACCGCGAAATAGAATATATGCGTCTCTCCATTACCAGTGAGTGCAATTTAAGCTGTATATACTGTAATCCGGAGGGAGCCTGCAACAAGACGACTCATAAGGGTAAAAACAAATATTTTTCTCCGCAGGAGCTCGAAGAAATATGCACTGCTGCGACGAAATGCGGAATCAGTTCTTTCAGGATAACCGGGGGAGAACCGCTTCTAAGGCCGGACTGTGAAGAGATAATAAGCCGGATAAGCGGCATCGAAGGGGTGAGGAGAGTGAGCCTGACCACCAACGGAAGACTCCTGACTCCGAAGAGGCTTTCAGAATTGATCTCTGCGGGGCTTAGTGGCATCAATATAAGCCTCGATACCGTAGATCCCGAGACGGACAGGAGGATAAGCGGCTCGGGAGGTCTGGGGGAGACTCTGGAGGGAATACGTTCTGCTGCAAATGATGGCCGGCTTGCGGTCAAGACCAATACGGTACTGCTCGAGGGGGTAAATGACACTCCCCGGGAAATACTGGCCCTGGCTGAGCTTGCAAGGGAGCTTCCGGCAGATGTGCGTTTTATAGAGCTCATGCCCATAGGACCCGGGGGAAGGTATAAGGGCAGGGGAAGCTCCGAGGTTTTAAGGGTGTTAAAGGAGAGCTATCCTAAGATAACGAGGGATTTAACCGCAGGGGGGAACGGACCGGCGAAATACTATAGAATAGAGGGTTTCAAGGGCAGGATAGGCTTTATCGATGCGATAGAGGAAAAGTTCTGCTCCCGGTGCAACCGTCTGCGCCTGACCTCCGACGGGGATCTCAAGCCCTGCCTTTGCTATGCGGCCACTGAAAACCTTAGGGATATTTTTAAGGAAAATGATATAATGATACGCATGGAGAAGTTAAAAGGCGCAATAGAAAGGGCGATAGAGGCCAAGCCGGAGGGACACTGCTTTGAACACAGGGAAAAGATCAGTGAAGAAAACAGCATGGTCAATATCGGCGGATGAGCTATGGATGGAATTTTAAAGGCGATCTGCATAAGTGAAAAAAGAGGAATACCCAAGCACCGCGTTTCGGAGGCCTATCTTAAAGAGGGCTTCGGTATCGAAGGGGACGCCCATGCCGGGAATTGGCACAGGCAGATCAGCATTTTAAGCTTTGAGGCCATCGAAGGAGAGAGAAAGAAGGGTATAGAATGTGAATTCGGAGCCTTCGGGGAAAATCTGGTCTTTGAGGGCGCGGCTCTGGGAGACATCCCTGTGGGGAGCAGGATCGAGCTCGGAGAGTGCGAGCTCAAGGTAACGCAGCTCGGGAAGGCCTGCCACAGCCACTGCGCTATCTATGAAAAGACCGGCGAGTGCATCATGCCCCGGGAGGGCATCTTTGCCGAGGTCACAGCGGGAGGCAGGATCTATGAGGGTCTTCCGGTCAGGATAATTCCTCCCTCGCCGGAGAGACCCTTCAGCGCTGCCGTTATCACCCTGTCGGACAGGGCTTTTAACGGAGAGAGGGAGGATAAGAGCGGCCCCCTTATAAGGAAGATGCTTATGGATGAGGGTATGGAGGTCGCGGAAAATATCCTTTTGCCGGATGAACGCGAAAGGCTGGAGGCAGAGCTTATAAATTTTGCCGACAGGAGGCAGGTGGATGTGGTCTTTACCACGGGTGGGACCGGTTTTTCGGAAAGGGATATAACTCCCGAGGCGACCATGGCGGTTTGCGACCGAATGGCTCCCGGAATCGGAGAGGGGCTTCGCAATTTTTCCTTTTCAATTACGGCGAAGGCGATGTTTAGCAGGCAGACGGCCGGGATAAGAAAGAAGACCCTTATTATCAATCTTCCGGGAAGCCCCAAGGCCTGCCGGGAGGAGCTGGAATATCTGCTGCCTGTTCTCGGCCATGCGCTGGAGGTTATAAGGGGAACTGTAAAGGAATAGCTCAGGAGGGAAGGTATGTTTAGAAGGATAGTTTCCATATTGTTGACGATGGTTCTGGCAGGCTTGCTAACTGCCTGCGGGGCAGCGGGCTCCGGGGCTTCGGCTTCCGATACCGGCAGTGAGACACCGGCTCCCGACGCGCCCGTCGCTGATGCCACTGCTTCCGACGCGACCGGATCTGACACCGGCAGCGGGACAGAGATACAGGTATTTATAGCCGCATCCTTAAGCAAGGTCATGGAGGAGGTTGCGGCAAAATATAATGAAGCCCATCCGGAGGTCAAGGTCATCTTTAACGCGGACAGCTCCGGCACCCTTCTGACCCAGATAGAGGAAGGGTATGAGTGCGATGTGTTTTTCTCGGCGGCGCAAAAGCAGATGAATACCCTGGAGAAGGATGACGGCCTCATTGAGGAGGGGACCCGGCATAATGTGGTCAATAACCAGGTGGTGGTCATAAGCCGCAAAGACAGCAATACTGCGGTGACCGGGCTTAAGGATATTGGAAAGGCTTCGAGCATAGCCCTGGCGGACGGGTCGGTTCCGGTGGGCAGATATACCCGGGTGGCCCTGATGAATTCTGGCCTCCTTCCTGAGACCGAGGATCCTTCGGCCTATACCACCAAAGAGGTTTCGGAGGCTTTGGGAGGAGTAGAGATCTCGGAGCAGGGAAATGTCTCGAAGGTGCTTGCGGCTGTGGTGGAGGAGTCCTGTGAGGTTGGGACGACTTATTATTCCGATACCTACGGATATGAGGACGAGCTCAATATCCTGGAGCGGGTAAGCTACGACCTGACCGGAGACGTGATCTACCCCATAGCCCAGGTAAAAAATTCCGAGGCGGACGAGGCGCAGAAGGCCGCAGCCAGGGACTTTGTGGACTTCGTAGCCTCGGATGAAGCAAAGGAAATCTTTCAAAAGTATTATTTTGATACAGAGGTGGAATGAAGTCTTTTATGGAAATAATGGAAGGCTTGGACTGGAGTCCCCTTTGGATTTCTCTGAAAACGGGAGTGGCTGCCACGATCCTGTCCTTCTTTATCGGAATATTTCTCGCGCGGCAGGTAATTAAGATGAAGTCGCCCTTGAGGGCCGTGATAGACGGTATCCTTACCCTGCCCCTGGTTCTGCCGCCGACGGTAGCCGGCTTCTTTTTGCTGATCATCTTCAGCCGACGCAGACCTATAGGCATATTCTTATATGAAAACTTTGATATAAAGGTGGTTCAGTCCTGGCTGGGCTGCGTGATCGCGGCCATGGTCATAGCCCTTCCCCTTATGTACAGAAACGCCCGGGGAGCCTTTGAGCTCATAGATACCGATCTGGTTCATGCGGCGCGGACCCTGGGGATGTCCGAGATAAAGATATTCTGGAAGGTGATAGTTCCGACGGCGGGACCGGGAATAGCTGCGGGAACCGTGCTGACCTTTGCCCGGGCTCTTGGCGAATATGGAGCCACCTCCATGCTGGCGGGAAATATCCCCGGGAAGACCGCCACTATTTCGCAGAGGATCGCCATGGTGATACAGGATCAGGACTACGTGACAGCCGGAATTTGGGTGGCCGTCGTACTGGTCATCGCCTTTCTGGCTATAGTTCTGTTAAATCTTTTTTATTCAAGGAACGGTAAATATTCGAGATATTGACAGGGAGCGTGACAGGCAGCGGCAAGCCTCCTTTATTCTGTGACTGCCGCCTTCAAATCGTTTTTGCCGCCGGTCTTGCTGACCAAGTGTATGTTTTCTATGACCATAGCCTTGTCTATGGCCTTGCACATATCGTAGACCGTAAGCAGGGCGGTGCTGACCCCGGTAAGGGCCTCCATCTCAACCCCGGTTCTTCCGTCGCAGCTTACAGTGCAGACCGCCTTAATTGAACAGCTCGTCTCATCAGTCTCAAATTCAAGGGATACGTTGTTGAGGTTTAGTATATGGCACAAGGGTATGAGGTCCGGGGTTCGTTTTGCCCCCATTATCCCCGCAACGGTGGCTACTCCCAGCACATCCCCCTTCTTTACCTTCCTTCCCAGGACTGCACTCATGGCCTCCCCGGAAAGCCTTATACGGCCCTCAGCGACTGCGGTTCTTCGCGTTATATCCTTGCCGCCTACATCCACCATAACGGCGTTTCCTTTTTCGTCAAAATGCGTAAATTCATTTTCCTGTCCTGTTGTCATTTCTCCTCCTATGGACCGATTGCCGGACCGGCTCCCTGTAAGCAGGGCTGCGGTCTGCGATTTAGGATGGCTGAAGATCTCTTCTGTATCGCCTTTTTCAACCACCAGCCCCTTGTCCATAACTATAAGCTCCTCGCTGAAGCTCCCAAGCTCTTTAGCATCATGGGAGACCATTATGCTAAGACCCTCGTAATCTGCAAGCAGCTCCTTTAACTCTTCCATGAGCTCGGCTCGAAGGTATGAGTCGAGGGAGGACAGGGGCTCGTCCAGCAGAATGATCTCGGGAGAATAGGCCATGATGCGGGCAAGGGCCGTCCGCTGCTGCTGTCCCCCGGAGAGCTCTCCCGGAAGGCGTTTCTCCAGGCCCTCCAGCCGGAATTTTTTTATCATGCTATGGGTGGTTTCGCGTATATAGTCCTTCTTTCCCTTAAGCCCTGCCGCTATATTTTCCTCCACGTTCATAGTGGGAAAAAGCGCATAGCTCTGAAAGAGGTAGCCGATGTTCCTATGCTGTGGCTTCAGGTTTATCTTTTTTTCGGAATCGAATAAGACCCTGTCCCCGAGCCTGATAAAACCGGAGTCCGGCTTTTCTATTCCCGCCAGGCACTTTAGGGTCATGCTCTTTCCTGCCCCGGAGGGACCGAGGATGCCGGTTCTCGCCGAAGAGACCTCAAGGTCTATATTGAGCAGGAAATCCCCCGCCCTTTTTTTAATATCAAGCTTTAGCTGCATAATTAAAGATTCTAGGGTCCGGGTTTTCTTTTGTCAATGCAGGGAAGATGTG
>CAMNBW010000081.1 GCA_946533525.1 uncultured Lachnospiraceae bacterium | reverse complement strand
AAAAAGGCTGATACTCATACATATCTGCCTTTTTACAGAACAATTAAATTATAAATTGATACTTGAAACTAAAGCATGCCGCGCAAAGTGCTTGGAAATTTGCTCGCGCAGCGCCACAACGAAAATTCTTAGCGAGCCGTGTCACACAGCGCAAAAAATACATGGATGTATTTTTTAGTCGTGACGCAGAACGGATTCTGCGTGGAGACGGCGCGTCAGGCTTTGTCTGCTCTACAGGGCAAGCTTAGAAGTTTTCGTTGTTAGCGAGGACGCAAATTTTCAATGCCTTTGCGCAAATGCTTCATCATTAATATTATCTTAAACAGGATATGCTCCGTTGGCCGTATCAGCCTTTTTCAGGTCCACATTCTCCTGCTGTGCCTTCCTGTACTTAAAGAAGTCCGTTGCAACCTGCGGGAAGAGCGCATAGCTCAAAACATCCTCGGGCTGCTGCTTGAATTCCTCCACGGCCTTCTCATAGTCAGGCAGCTGGGGCTTGATAAGATCCGCCGGACGGCAGGTAATAGGCTCCTCTCCGGGAATGATCTTGCTGACAACCTCTTTATTCATAGGCTTAACAGTCTGACCGTATTTACCGCGGCAAAGATCCTTGGTCTGCTCCGTAGCCACCTTGTATCTCTCACCCATGATAACGTTCATAACAGCCTGGGTTCCGACAATCTGTGACGAAGGAGTAACAAGGGGCGGCTCACCGAAGTCCACACGAACTCTGGGCACTTCCTCCAGAACCTCCCTAAGCTTGTCCGACTTACCCTGCTCGTCAAGCTGCTTTATCATGTTTGAAAGCATACCGCCGGGAACCTGGTATCTTAAGGTGTTGATGTTTACACCCAGTACCTTCGGGCTCAAAAGGCCGCTCTTTAAGCACTCCTCGCGGTAGGGCTGGAAATGCTCCGCAACCTTTATAAGAAGCTCGAGGTTAAGACCTGTATCGTAGGGCGTGCCCTCGAGAGCCTTTACCATAACCTCTGTAGCGGGCTGGCTGGTGCCGAGAGCCAGAGGCGAAGCCGCACAGTCGATGATATCAACTCCGGCCTCAACGGCCTTAAGATAGGTCATGGAAGCCACACCTGATGTATAGTGAGTGTGAAGCTCGATCGGAAGCTTTGTAACAGACTTCATAGCAGAGATAAGCTCAGCCGCCTTGTAGGGAAGGAGCAGTCCCGCCATATCCTTGATACAGATGGAATCCGCACCGAGGTTCTCTATCCTCTTCGAAATATCCTTCCAGTAATCCAGGGTATAGGCATCTCCCAGGGTATAGGACAGCGCTATTTGTGCGTGGCCCTTTTCCTTGTTCGTAGCCTTGACAGCCGTCTCAAGGTTTCTCAAGTCGTTCAGACAGTCAAAGATCCTTATGATGTCGATACCGTTGGCGATGGACTTCTGTACGAAATACTCAACAACATCGTCGGCATAATGGCTGTATCCTAAGATATTCTGACCTCTGAAAAGCATCTGAAGCTTTGTGTTAGGGCAGCCCTTTCTGATCTTTCTGAGTCTCTCCCAGGGATCCTCTTTTAAAAATCTGAGGCAGGAATCGAAGGTGGCACCGCCCCAGCACTCTATAGCATGATAGCCGACCTTGTCCATGGTATCCAGTATCGGAAGCATGACCTCCGTAGGCATTCTCGTCGCAATCAGCGACTGATGCGCGTCACGAAGGATGGTCTCGGTAATGCCTACTTTTTTCTTAACTTCTTCTGACATTATATATTTCCTCCATTAAAATTAAGTTATTTCACTCCAAATATCGCCATGAAAGTTCCGGCAACGACAGCGGTTCCGATAACTCCGGCAACGTTAGGTCCCATAGCGTGCATGAGCAGGAAATTGCTGGGATCCTCCTGTGCGCCCACCTTCTGGGAAACTCTGGCAGCCATAGGCACGGCGGAAACTCCGGCCGAACCGATAAGGGGATTGATCTTATATCCCGAAAGCACACACATGAGCTTGCCCACAAGACAGCCGGCCGCAGTACCGAAGGCGAAGGCCACAAGTCCCAGAATAACGATCTTTATTGTCGTAACATTCAGGAACGCTTCCGCCGAAGTCGTAGCGCCTACCGACGTACCCAGCATGATGACAACGATGTACATAAGGGCATTCGAAGCCGTCTCCTGGAGCTGGCGCACAACTCCGCACTCACGGAAAAGGTTTCCGAGCATCAGCATACCGATAAGGGGTGCCGTCGTGGGAAGTATACAGGTAACAACGATGGTAACGACTATAGGGAACAGGATCCTCTCAAGCTTCGTAACCGGGCGAAGCTGCTCCATCTTTATCTTTCTCTCCTTCTGCGTGGTCAGCGCCTTCATAATAGGCGGCTGGATTATAGGCACCAGAGACATATAGGAATAAGCCGCAACAGCAATGGGGCCTAAAAGCGACTGCTGTGAAAGCTTGTTTGCAAGGAAGATGGAGGTAGGTCCGTCGGCTCCTCCTATGATGGAGATCGCAGCCGCAGCCTTCTCGTTAAAGCCGAAGGCGATTGCTCCGAAATAAGCCGAGAAGATACCGAACTGTGCCGCCGCTCCAAGAAGGAAGCTCTTGGGGTTGGCGATAAGGGGACCGAAGTCCGTCATGGCGCCTACGCCCATGAAGATAAGGCACGGAAGGATAGCCCATTCATCCAGCTTGAAGAAGTAATTGAGAAGTCCTCCCTCTGCCATAATATCCGGATAAATATTTACTAAGAGCATACCGAACGCTATAGGAACCAAAAGCAGCGGTTCGAAGCCCTTTACAATAGCAAGATACAGGAACACACAGGCTACCAGGATCATTATTACATTTCCCGGGGTCATATTGACGAAGGCCGACTGCCCTGCAAGATTGCTGATGGTATTAGCTATATAATCCATAGTTTTCCTCTTTCTTAATTTTTACTTTAAGGTAGCGAGAAGAGCTCCTGCCTCACAGGGGTCTCCAACGTTGCAGTCTATGCTGGCAACTGTTCCGTCCTGAGGTGCAACAACGGGGATCTCCATCTTCATGGCCTCGATAGTAACAACGGTGTCGCCCTTCTTAACTGCCTGGCCCACGGTAGTATCGATCTTGAATACCTTTCCTGCAGCTCCGGCCTCAATGCGGATGCTGCCTGCTCCTGCCGAGGGAGCTGCCGCCGGGGCGGGTGCGCTTGCTGCTGCGGGAGCTGCCGCCGGTGCGCTTACCGGAGCTGCTGCTGCGGCACTGCCGCCCTTTTCATCGACGGTTACGTCATAAGCTGTTCCATTAACTGTAATAGTATAATTCTTCATTGTGATGTCTCCTAATTTTCTTTATTTTTTCAATGTTTCTTAAGGGAACGGACAATAAACGTGTCCGGAGTAACGGTTCTGCCTGTAGCGGAGCTTTCGTAAGCTGCTATAGCCGCCGAGATTACCGCTATGAGTTCGTCGTTTGATCCTGCACTCTGGCGTGAAACCTCTTCCTTCGCAATGATCTGGTCGATGGTCTTGTCCACTGCCTCGGTACTGCTCTTGGTCTTTTCCTTTTTTCCGCCCTCTAAAAGCTTCGGCACAAAGGAAAGAAGATATATAACGATGGAGATCAAAATAAGGATGGTAAACGTTGTACCCATACCCAAAAGGGTATTAAGTCCGGCATGGGATAATTTTTCTCCCGTGGTCTGCACTACATTGAAGGCTGCCGAGTTGACCTTCAGTGATTTTGACATCAGTATTTCGATATCAGCCGTACGGGGAGCGCCGTCAGGCCTGCTGTTGGATCCGGTGAGCAAAACATGCGCCGTGATCTCCCCGTTTTTCTCGGAGACCTCCGTCAGATCGGAAATATCCGTTATATCGCCGAGCTCTTCAAGGGAGGACTTGTACGAAGTAAATCCGTTGATAAAGGCCTCGGGCGAGATATTAAGTCCCTGCTGTGAAAGCATTGCAGTAACCTGCTCAAGCTCGTCCTCGGTAAAAGCCTCGATCTGTTCGTAGCTTTCGGGCTTTATCGAATCATAGACGCTTATGACCCCTCTTGCAGTGGCATAAACGGCCTGTTCATCGATTGGGGTTGTCTCCTCTCCCGAATTTCCGCAGGCAGCGAGACTTAATACTATGAGCAGAAGGCACGATACCGAAAATAATTTCTTGAAAAATTTCATAGGTCAGGTATCTTCCTTTCTGTTAAATATTCGCTGAATGCTTTTTGTCCGGCATAGCCGTATCTTTTGAATAGAGCATTTCAAAGGCACCGGCCACATATTTCCTGGTATCCTCGGGGTCTATCAGAGTATCCACGATACCCCTTGCTGCCGCCGAAGCGCTTGAAGCCTGAAGCTTATCATATTCCTCAGCCCTCTTGCTGATAACGTCGTTGGACTCGCCGTCGCACAAAATCTCTGCCGCATGGCGGGCGTCTATCGCCCCTACCTTCGCATCCTTCCAGCAATAGGTGAAGTCTGCTCCCAAAGCCTTGGAATTCATGGCAAGAGCCGCCGAGGTAAAGGCCTCGCAGGTAATGACATTGACCTTGGGAACCGTAGCCGAAGCAAAGGCCGCCGTAAGACGGGCAACAGCTCCCGCAAGGCTTAAGGGTGCATGAGCGCAGTTGCAGTAACCCTTTACATTGGTAAGGGTCAGTATCGGTATATTAAAGGCGTCGCAGAATTTAACAAAATCCGCAGCCTTGTTGCAGCCCTTGATATTGAGGACGTTGTTTAAATCCTCTGTCTTTCCGTCGCTTCCGGTAACCTGGCATCTGTTGGCTACGGCGCCTACAGTGGTCCCGTTTATTCTAAGAAGGCCGATCACCATATTCTTTGCGTAGTCGCTCTTAAGCTCGATGAACTTATTTCCGTCGGCTATCCTCTGAAGCGCAAGTGCCGAATCCGCCGCGCACTGCTTCATATCTGCGCTGGCCCTGTTAAGGTCGTCCTCGGACTCTCCGATATAGGCCTCGCTTTCAAAATTCTCAGGAAGGAAGGTAACAAGCTCTCTGATACGGGCGATAAGAGTATTCTCATCGTCTTCATAGATGTCCACATTGCCTGCCTCGGCCTGATAGGCTGCCGATGAGGTGTCCTTCTTATCCTCATAGTTGCCCTTGATTGAATCGGGTGAGCTAATGAAAAGCTTGCCCTTTTTCCCGTCCATGAACACAAAGTCGGAAAGCTCGGGGATCACAGCAAGGCCGCCGCCGCAGTTGCCGAAAATCGCGGTTATCTGCGGAACCACTCCCGAAAGCTCCGTCTGCTTCGCATAGATCCGTCCGAGACCGTAGAGAGCGTCAACCGACTCCTCTATCCTTATCCCGGTGGAATCCAAAAAGCCTATGACCGGCGCACCGGTCTTCATGGCCAGATCATAAAGCCTTATGATCTTTCTGGCGTGCATTTCTCCTAAAGACCCGCCTAAAACCTTTGCATCCTGTGAATAGACATACACAAGATTGCCGTCGATAGCTCCGTAGCCGGCGATCACGCCGTCCCCGGGAGCATCTTCTCTCTTCGTGACAAAATCGGTGGATTTCGCCTGTACAGACGCGCCGATCTCCACGAAGCTGTTTTCATCGAGTAAGCTCAATATCCTCTTACCCGCTGAGCTGTTTGTGAGATTGCTCATTCCTTATTCTCCTCCGTTAAAAATTGATATATGATTAACAAATTATCCGCAATGATATTTATAGCATAAAAAAGTCTACTTTTCAATTATGCCGGTATACCGGGATATTATTAAATATCCACATTGACGGTTTCATTAAGGCTCTCTCCGGCCTCGAGCTCCGCCTGCTCCCTGAAATCCTCCATCCTGTCGGAATCGAGCTTCGGAAGGTCGTCAAGGCTCTCCATCCCGAAGGAACGCAGGAAAACATCGGTTGTTCCGAAAAGAATGGGCCGTCCCGGGGCGTTCATCCTGCCCTTTTCCTCAACAAGACCGTATTCCAAAAGCCTGTTTATCGCGTGTGAACAGTCTACCCCGCCTCTTATATGCTCGATTTCAAGCCTTGTGACCGGCTGCTTATAGGCGATTATGGACAGGGTCTCTATTGCTGTATCCGATAAGGTATAGTTTTTCGGCGCCTTGGCAACCTTTACCAGATATTCGAAAAGCTCGCTCTTTGTGCAAAGCTGCACCGCATCATCTATCGTTATCAGCATGAGCCCGCTCTCCGCAGAAGAATATCTTGCCTTAAGCGCCGCCAAAGCCTCCTCGACCTCATCTATGCTGCACTGCGTAACCTCGGCAAGCTTCGGCTTTTCCACCGCCGAGCCCATTGTAAAGAGCACTGCCTCTATTATCGATTCAAGTTTTTCTCTTTCCATCCGTTTACGCCGCTTCTTCCACAGTAATATCGATCTCTCCGTTACTGTCCTGGAAAACCCTGAACTCTCCCGTTTTAATGAATTCCAGAAGGCACAGGAAGGTGACTATCAGCTCCACCTTAGTCTTAAAGCCCTCCATAAGCTCCCTGAAGGTAAACCTGCTCTTGCCCTGGCAGAAGGTCCTGATATATTCCATCTTATTCTCAAGGCTGACCTCTTCCTTTTCGATCTTTCCAAATCTGGAACGTATGGGATCGATGCTGTCCTCCTGCCTCTTTATAAGCTCATCGAGAGCCTTCTTAAGAGAATCAAGAGTCCTTTTTCCGATAATCTTTCCGTAATCTATGACGGGTGAAGCGTTGACAAGGTTATCCGGCAGGGGTACCTCCCTGAACATGGATCTGGCCGCATCCGTCCTCATATCCTTAAGCTCATAGGACATATATTTATAGATCTTATATTCCAAAAGCTGCTTAACAAGCTCTTCTCTGGGGTCGATCTCTTCCCCGGCCTCATTTTTCTCCCTAGGAAGAAGGAGCTTCGACTTGATATTTAAAAGAGTGGCCGCCATGACTATAAACTCGCTCATGATCTCCATATCGGCCCGCTCCATCGCCTCCAGATACTCCATGTACTGTTTTGTGATAAGGGCTATCGGAATATCGTAAATATCCACCTTATTCTTTTCTATAAGCTTAAGCAGAAGCTCAAGCGGTCCCTCAAAGACCTCAAGCTCAACCTTTAATTCGTCCATAA
>CAMNBW010000080.1 GCA_946533525.1 uncultured Lachnospiraceae bacterium | reverse complement strand
TCTTATCAGATCCGGCCATTCTCATTGTGTCTTTTTCTGACATCTTAATCCTCCAACGTAAAATTACCCGGAATCCCTGCTAAATACGAGGACTCCGGGTCAGTAAGACCGCCCTGAAACTTATTTGTTAGAATCGATCTTATTTGCGTACTGGTCAAAGCAGCCGTTTGAAGCGACAAACCAGTGATGCTTTGCAGTATTGCACCAGTAAAGAGGGAATCTCTTTTTCTTGTAGGTAAAGGACTCCTTACACTTTGCGATCTTCTTATGAGACTTTTTGCAGTAAGGACAATACCTATGTACATAGTAATCCGTCTTGGTATGAAGTCCGCCGGCTATCTCGTCCATCTCGTCCATCGAGAGCTCGGCTCCCTCTTCGATAACCTCTTCGGCATCGGTAACGGGCTCTGCGGGAAGATCCTCGGTAGCCTTGCCTGTCTCGTCGATCTCAAGTTCAAAATCTTTAATATCGCTCATTTTTTTCCTCCTTTTAATTTAAGGTAATTGATCCTACATTTATATATACGCAGCGACTTCCTGTTATGGCTGAAATTTAAAAAAATTTTTCAGCAGATCCGGATAAAAAACTACAGCCACGCAGTATTAACATAAAAACCGCGTGGCCGCAGAAAAAATCTTTTAATGATTAGTGAGCCTTTACTCCGCTCTCACCAAGGGCAGCCTGTGCTGCTGCAAGCCTTGCGATCGGTACGCGGAAGGGCGAGCAGGAAACGTAGTCCAGGCCGATCTGGTGGCAGAACTCAACCGAAGAAGGATCTCCGCCGTGCTCTCCGCAGATACCTACGTGAAGCTCGGGTCTGGTCTTCTTACCCAGCTCAACAGCCATCTTCATAAGCTGTCCTACGCCGGTAGTATCGAGACGTGCGAAGGGATCGGACTCGAAGATCTTGTTCTGATAGTAGCTGTCCAGGAACTTGCCTGCATCGTCTCTGGAGAAGCCGAAGGTCATCTGTGTCAGGTCGTTGGTACCGAAGCAGAAGAACTCAGCGTCCTTAGCGATGGTATCAGCTGTAAGAGCAGCCCTCGGTATCTCTATCATAGTACCAACCTCGTACTTAAGGTCGATGCCCGCTGCCTTGATCTCTGCGTCAGCTACCTCTACAACGATGTCCTTGACGAACTTCATCTCCTTCTCTTCGCAGGTAAGCGGTATCATGATCTCAGGACACAGCTTCCAGTCGGAGTGCTTCTTCTGTACATTTATAGCCGCGCGGATAACAGCCTTTGTCTGCATCTTTGCGATCTCGGGGAAGGTAACCGCAAGACGGCAGCCACGGTGACCCATCATGGGGTTGAACTCGTGGAGCGATGCGATGATGTCCTTTATCTCCTGAACTGTCTTATTCTGAGCCTTTGCGAGCTGTGCGATCTCCTCCTCTGTGGTAGGAACGAACTCGTGAAGAGGCGGATCGAGGAAACGGATGGTAACCGGGTTGCCCTCCAGAGCCTCATACAATTTCTCGAAGTCTCCCTGCTGATAAGGAAGGATCTTCTCGAGTGCAGCCTCTCTCTGCTCAACTGTATCCGAGCAGATCATCTCACGGAAAGCAGCGATCCTCTCGGGATCGAAGAACATGTGCTCTGTACGGCAAAGGCCGATACCCTCTGCACCCAGGTCACGGGCCTGCTTTGCATCACGGGGCGTATCAGCATTTGTACGAACCTTAAGCTTTCTGTATTTATCAGCCCAGCCCATGATACGGCCGAAGTTTCCGCCTACCTGAGCCTCCTGTGTAGCGATGTCGCCCTTATATATCTTACCGGTGGAGCCGTCAAGTGAGATGTAGTCTCCCTCGTGGAAGGTCTCTCCGCCAAGGGTAAATACCTTCTTCTCCTCGTCGATAACGATGTCTCCGCAGCCGGATACGCAGCAGGTTCCCATTCCACGGGCTACAACAGCAGCGTGGCTGGTCATTCCTCCGCGGACTGTAAGGATACCCTGAGCGGCGTTCATTCCCTCGATGTCCTCGGGAGAGGTCTCAAGACGAACCAGAACGACCCTGTCGCCCTTTCCGCCCTTGCCCTGTGCCTTTGCATCCTCGGCGTTGAATACTACCTTACCGGCAGCAGCTCCGGGTGAAGCGGGAAGTGCAGTTCCGATTACCTGGCCGGACTTCAAAGCCTCGGGATCGAAGGTCGGGTGAAGGAGCTGGTCTAAGCTCTTCGCATCTATTCTCATAACGGCAACCTTCTCGTCTATCTTGCCCTCGTCAACGAGGTCGCAGGCGATATTGATAGCTGCCTGTGCAGTTCTCTTTCCGTCTCTGGTCTGCAGGAAGTAAAGCTTGCCCTCCTCGATCGTGAACTCCATATCCTGCATATCCTTGTAGTGCTCCTCCAGCTTATTGGCGAGCTCCATGAACTGCTTATAGCAATCCGGCAGATCCTTTTCGAGCTGGGTTATCGGTGAAGGAGTACGAACTCCGGCAACAACGTCCTCGCCCTGTGCGTTGATAAGATACTCTCCGAAGATACCCTTCTCTCCTGTAGCGGGGTTACGTGTGAAGGCAACTCCTGTTCCGGAGGTATTTCCCTTGTTGCCGAATACCATTGTCTGTACGTTTACGGCTGTGCCCCAGTCTCCGGGGATGTCGTTCATACGACGGTAAACGATGGCACGGGGGTTGTCCCATGAACGGAAAACGGCCTTGACTGCTCCCATAAGCTGATCCTTGGGGTCCTGAGGGAATTCCTCGCCCTTCATGGCATCCTTGTAGATAGCCTTGAAACGGCGAACCAGCTCCTTGAGGTCGTCGACTGTCATATCCACGTCGAACTTTATACCCTTCTTGGCCTTTACGTCGTCGATCTCCTTCTCGAATAAGGACTTGGAAACCTCCATAACAACGTCTGAATACATCTGGATAAATCTTCTGTAGGAGTCGTATGCGAAACGCTCATTTCCGGTCTTCTTTGCGAAGCCCTCAACAGCCACGTCGTTAAGACCCAGGTTAAGTATCGTATCCATCATTCCGGGCATGGATGCACGCGCACCGGAACGGACAGAAACCAAAAGCGGGTCCTCCGTGTCTCCGAACTTCTTTCCGTTGACGCCCTCAAGCCAGGTAATGTGCTCAAAGATCTGGTCAACTATCTCATCCGTTAGCTTTTTACCTGCATTGTAATACTCCGTGCAGGCTTCGGTTGTAACAGTAAAACCCTGGGGTATAGGCATCCCAAGGTTCGTCATTTCAGCAAGGTTACAGCCCTTGCCGCCCAGAAGATTCCTCATCTCTTTGGAACCCTCTTCAAATTTGTAGACCCACTTGTTCATTTGTTTTCCTCCAAAATTTTCGTACTATGTTCAGTACCATATAATATGCTTCAATTAAGCCCTTATATTTTATATTTGAGCGCATATATTGTCAAGGAATCCGCCGGGCGAAATGATTGAAAATCCTGTGTTTTTTTGCTACCATCAGACTTATGAGTGAGTTAATAGAAAAACTGCAATTAAACCTGCAGACCTACGCCAACGCCACCAATGTGACGGTGCAGCTTTTGGATGAAAACAACAATGTCATCGCCTGGTACGGTCCCACCTATGAATACTGCCGCTGCTTTCAGGAGGGATCCGGGCGCTACTGCCCCTGCGACAAGACCCACTCCGACTCCTGCGCCCAGGCCCGTTCCTTAGGCGACGCCTATATCTACCTCTGTCCCGCGGGCCTTACCCACTTCGTGGTCTCCGTCTTTAAGGACAACTCGTTTCAGGGCAGCGTCCTGGCGGGTCCGATCGCCCTGGAGTTTCCGGATATGGAAAACGTCGAGGACGTCATGCGTAAATTCAACATCTCATTGGAATACCGCAGAAAGCTCTATACCTCCTCCTCCTCCGTTCCCTTGATAGAGCCCTTTCAGGCCCGGCACTTAAGCAAGCTCCTGTTTTTGCTGGTCACAAACCTCATGGCCGGCGAGACCGAGCGGCGTATGGAGGCCCAGAAAAAATCCATGCAGCAGGCCCATATCGGTGAATTCATAAGGCTTGCCAAGGAGGAGCCGGTCAATACCTCCTACTACGCGGACGAAAGGCGGCTTGCGAACTTCATGCTCTCCGGCGACCTCGAGGGAGCGAGGGCCTATCTCAACGACATGCTGGGAAAGATATATTTTACTTCGGGAAACAATCTGGATATTATCAAGGTCAGGTGCCTTGAGCTCATCTCCACCCTCTCCCACACGATGTACGATGCGGGCGTCAACGAGGAGACCGTCTATGAAATGACAGATAAATATATGCGGGATTCCTCCAACGCGAAGGACCTTACCGAGCTGTCCTACCTTTTGATGGAGACCCTCGAGCTCTTTACCAATCTGACCTTTTCCGAAAGGGTCGGCGGCAGCGAGCTGATCAGAAAGGCCGTGGCCTATATGAGTAAATACTATAACCAGGACCTCACCCTGTCCTCGGTCGCAAGGCACGTGTCCTTAAATCCCTCTTATTTTTCCAATCTCTTTAAAAAGGAGACCGGCACCAATTTCAGCACCTATCTTTCCAATATAAGGATTGAGAACGCGAAGCTCCTCTTAAAGGATTCAAACCTTGCGCTGTCCGAGATCGCCCTGGAACTGGGCTTTGAGAGCCAGAGCTATTTTTCCAAGGTCTTCAAGGAGCACGAGGGCCTCACCCCCAGACAATACCGTCAGCAGTTGTAGGGCGGTTTAAGCTGCTATATGCAACAAGCGTCTAAGCCGCGTTGGAGCAGCGCCTAAGCCGGCCCTGAGGCAGGGTCAAAAAGGCCTTTACCTCAGCGTGAGGAACCGGGTCACAAACATCACATCCGACAGATGCCTTGCGTTTTTGTAAATATATAAATACATGACCAGCCCGTCTTCTCCGTCCTTGTGGAAGATATATTCCGCGTGATAGCCGTTGCTGCCTGTGTCGAGGGCATCGGTATAGGAGCCCAGATAATAGTCATAGGTGGCCCCGTAATAGGTCCTCTCATTTTTCCTGAGCCTGAAGGAATCCGCCTTTCCATCTCCCGAGATATTGTTGATTATCGCCTTTTCGATGAGCTTTGTCTCCTTTTTGTCGTCGGCGATCTCCAGCCTCGAGGCGTTGTCGAAATAGCATATAAACAGCGACTCCGGAGTATTGTCGCGGCTTCCGGGGAGCTTGTTTAAGACGTACTGGTAGCCGTCGATGGTACCGAGCCCCTCCTTAACTATGGAATGCTCCACCCCCTTCCAGGAAGCGGGGATCAAAAATTCCGCCCTTCCCTCAGCCAGGGTCCTTTTGGTCATGCTGCCCTTATCCATGTGAGTTCCGTCCATAAGATAATAGGCTCCGCTCTTTACGGCTCCCGCTGATGCGGCCAGCTTGTCCGCCGCCAGATGAATATCCCTGTCAAACATTTTTTCCGCGAACATCCCGTAGACGCATATCTCATCCCCCGGGCTGTATTTTAAAGCCGTTGCTGTAAGGTCGTTTGAGCAGGAGCATACGATATGTCCGCCCGTCCCCGACGCCCCCTCTATCAGGACAGTATCTCCGGTGTTGGAGACACTCTTAACCTTCCCCGAAACGAGGTAACAGCCATAGATATACTTATCTCTTGCCCCCTCCTCATTCTCCGAAAAATCGGACAGTATCTGATCTGCGCGGACGTATTCATAGACCCGGTTCCTGTCCGTGTCCACCAGCACAGTGGGCTTGTCGAAAAAGAAGCCGCAAAGCAGCAGCACCACGGGGAACAAAAGCCCTAGTGAAATTACCTTCCTGCCCTTCAAGACCTACTCACCTCCCCGCTCTTCCTCGTAAACCAGGCCGATACTGTTTTTCAGCTCCTCGAGCACCCTGCACACTTCCTTATATACGTGGGCCTCGGCGAAATCCTCCATAAGGACGACCTCACTGCCGGAGACATAGTCAGACCGGAGGGCGCTTTCCAGCCCGGCGGCAGATATATCGTCCTGACTGTATCTTCCATGGGTATAGAAGATCTGCTCTCCCCTGATCCTTATGACTATCCTTTGGGAAGTCGGAGACAGGCTTTCCTGCAGCGCCCGGGAACCGTTCCCCGAAACTCCGGCAGCATTGCTGCCCGCTGCCTCTGTCTCCCCGGTATCTTCCTCAGAATCCCCCGCCGACCCTCCGGGCTTTGCCAGCTCTATAGCCTTGCTTAAATCTATGAGCTTGCTGCTGTCCAATAATCTTACCTCTTTCTTTCCCCAGCCGGTAAGCCACACAAGGGCTGCCAGCATTAAAAGAAGTACAGTGACCTTCCTCTTCATCAGTTGCCTTCCTCTATATAATGAATTCCCGATTTTTCCAACAGACCGGTCACGAAATGATACTCAGAGGAGACTGCAAAATCGTCATGGATCACGATGGTATTCGTCCGGTCAAAGTCCTTGAGCCTGTCTTCTAAGGCCGCATGATCCTCGCACAGCTCGTCCTTAAAATATATCTCAGAGCCCCTTATCAGGATGTAATAGTTGTACTCCTTGCCCTCCTTCGAGATATACTGTCCCTCCTCGTTTATTATGTCGTTGCGGGGCGCCTCTTTAGCGGGAAATAGCCTTTTATACAGCCAGAAATCCTGACCGTGGTCGGTAAAGCCCGCATAAAAGCCGGTTATTGCCACGAGGCTTCCGACGATCACCAGTGTAAGGTAAATATTCAGGAGAAACTTTTTCTGGCTCTTTAAGACCCTCCGGCCCTGGGCGTTTTCATAAAAAAGATAGTCGTCATTTCTGTTGAAGACCACCTGATGGGCTCGAATGAGGGGCAGCAGCGCTATTCTTATCAGGCCGATCAGCCCGTATATTACCGCGGCAGCTCCGGCGATTATCATTATAATTGCTATCAATTTTACTCCTCGCTTATGCTACCTTTTATTTCAAGACTCGCTTGCGAGTCTTGGTGCCGGATTCGGGTCTGCTTTAGCAGACAAATACCTGTCCGAATCCGTGCACATCCTTGCGGAGCATATCTCAGATAGAGTTTACCTCTATCTGAGATATACGTTGTTGTAGGATTTCATTAATTCATTCAAAACCTCTTCTATCGCCCTCTCATCCCTGTAG
>CAMNBW010000079.1 GCA_946533525.1 uncultured Lachnospiraceae bacterium | reverse complement strand
AGAGTATAAAAGAAGATAAAAGAGGAGTAGTTACTTATGAAAGAACAGGTAAGCAATATCAGGAATGTAGCGATCATAGCCCACGTCGACCACGGCAAGACCACGCTGGTGGACTGCCTTTTGCGGCAGAGCGGCGTCTTCAGGGAAAATCAGGAGGTCGCGGAGAGGGTAATGGACTCCAACGACATAGAGAGGGAGAGGGGGATAACCATACTCTCAAAGAATACCGCGGTCACCTATAAGGATACAAAAATTAATATCGTGGATACCCCCGGCCACGCGGATTTCGGCGGAGAGGTGGAGCGTATCCTAAAGATGGT
This sequence comes from uncultured Lachnospiraceae bacterium, assembly GCA_946533525.1. Taxonomy (GTDB): domain Bacteria; phylum Bacillota; class Clostridia; order Lachnospirales; family Lachnospiraceae; genus NK4A144. Next base: position 6,794 of record CAMNBW010000079.1, on the reverse strand, counting down.
AAACGGCGTAGTGCTCTTGGTGGACGCCTTCGAGGGGGTAATGCCCCAGACTAAATTCGTGCTGATGAAGGCGCTGTCGCTCAAGCTCCCGGTAATAGCCTGCATAAATAAGATAGACAGGCCCGGGGCGAGGCCTAAGGAGGTAGTGGATGAGGTATTGGAGCTCTTTATAAACCTCGGAGCCGACGACGAGCAGCTCGACTGCCCCTTTGTCTATGCTTCGGCAAAGGAGGGAGTGGCTTCGCTGGACCCGGATGTACCCGGCACGGATATGAAGCCCCTCTTTGATACGATCCTCGACTATATCCCGGCTCCCGAGGGAGATCCCGAGGCGCCGACCCAGGTCCTTATCTCGACCATCGACTACAACGAGTACGTAGGCAGGATAGGCGTAGGCAAGGTGGACAACGGTTCGGTCAAGGTAAATCAGGAGGCGCTCATAGTCAACCACCACAACCCCGACAGGAGGGAAAAGGTGAAGATCAGCAAGCTCTACGAGTTCGACGGGCTTTCCAAGGTGGACGTGACGGAGGCCGGAGTAGGCTCCATAGTGGCGATCTCGGGAATAGCGGATTTAAAGATCGGAGATACCCTATGCTCTCCCGACGCTCCGAATGCGATACCCTTCCAGAAAATATCCGAGCCCACAATATCCATGAATTTTATTGTAAACGACTCCCCGCTCGCGGGTCAGGAGGGAAAGTATGTGACCTCCCGGCATATAAAGGACAGGCTCTATAAGGAGCTCAATACCGACGTCTCATTAAGGATAGAGGATACGGATTCCACCGATACCTTCAAGGTCTCAGGCAGAGGAGAGCTGCATCTTTCTGTGCTCATAGAGAATATGCGCCGCGAGGGCTATGAATTCGCGGTGAGCAAGGCCGAGGTAATATATAAGAAGGACGAAAACGGCAAGACCTTAGAGCCCATGGAGACCGCCTATATCGACGTACCCGATGAATTTTCCGGCACGGTCATCGCCTCCCTTTCCGAGCGCAAGGGGGAGCTTCTCAATATGAGCTCCATAAGCGGCGGCTACACAAGGCTTGAATTCAACATCCCTTCGAGGGGACTTATCGGCTTCAGGGGCCCCTTCATGACGGATACCAAGGGCAACGGCATAATAAATACCACCTTTAACGGCTACGGCCCCTACAAGGGAGATATATCCTACAGGAAGACGGGCTCGCTTATAGCCTTCGAGGCGGGAGAGGCGGTGACCTACGGCCTCTTTAACGCGCAGGAGAGAGGGTCGCTCTTTATCGGACCCGGCACGAAGGTATATTCCGGCATGGTCATCGGTTCGAACCCAAAAAGCGATGATATAGAGGTGAACGTATGCAAGACCAAGCACCTTACCAATACACGTACATCCTCCTCCGACGAGGCCTTAAGGCTGGTTCCGCCGGTTATCCTGTCGCTTGAGCAGGCTCTGGATTTCATAGACACCGACGAGCTTTTGGAGGTTACTCCGAAGTCCTTAAGGATAAGGAAGAGGATATTGGACCCCACCCTTAGAAAGAGGGCGGGCTTTGCGGCAAAGGCGAAGAAGTAGGCTTTAAGCGAGTTTTTTATGTATTTAAGTACACTTAACAGATGATACTTTGCTGCAACGTCAGCGTTGACAGAAACCCAGTAAAAGTTTATGATTTTGTATTATTCATATAAAAATTCAGGAGGAAAAGTATGCCGGTATTTAAGGGCGCGGGTGTCGCTATAGTCACACCATTTAAAGAGAACGGAGATATAGACTACGATAAGTTCGGCGAGCAGATAGACTTTCAGATCGAGAATAAGACCGATGCCATAATCGTATGCGGAACTACCGGAGAGGCGGCTACTCTTACCGAGCAGGAGCATATCGAGGCCATCGAATTCTGTGTGCGCCACGTAAATAAGAGGGTGCCCGTTGTGGCGGGAACCGGGTCAAACTGCACCAAGACCGCGGTATATCTTTCCATGGAGGCGGAGAGGGTAGGAGCCGATGCCCTGCTGCTCGTTACGCCCTACTACAATAAGACCACACAGGCCGGGCTTATAGACCACTTTACCGTAGTTGCCAATTCGGTGCATCTGCCGATAATCCTCTACAGCGTAAAGAGCCGTACCGGCATGAATATAGACCCCGGGACGATGAAGACGCTTTATGAGACGGTTCCGAATATAGTTGGCATCAAGGAAGCCAGCGGGAATATCGGCCAGGTTGCAAAGATCCTTTCGCTATGCGATGGTATAGAGCTCTATTCGGGCAATGACGATGAGACGGTTCCGATGCTCTCCATAGGAGGAATAGGAGTTATTTCCGTAGTTTCAAATATAGCCCCCAGATTCGTCCACGATATGGTTATGAACTATCTGGACGGCAATATCGAGGAAGCTAAAAAAATGCAGCTTAAGGAGCTCGAGCTGGTGGAGGCCCTCTTCTGCGAGACAAATCCTATCCCGGTAAAGCACGCCATGAACCTTTTAAATATGGGAGCGGGGCCTTTGCGTAAGCCTCTGTCGCCCATGTCGGGGGAAAATCTGGAGCGCCTTAAGACGGCCATGAGGAATTTCGGGCTTTTGCAGGGATAAGATATTGAGGTAGTACTTATGATAAAAGCGATTTTAAACGGCTGCGGCGGCAGAATGGGAAAGATGATAATGTCGGTGGCAAACGCCGACCCGGATATAAACATAGTTGCCGGGGTGGACAAGGTAAATGTGCAGAATATGAGCCTTCCGGTCTTTGGAGATATTTCCCACTGCAGCATCCCCGCCGATGTGGTGATAGACTTTTCTCTTCCCGAGGCAACTGATGCCCTGATCGACCACTGCGTCGAAAAGAAGCTTCCTCTGGTCTTATGTACGACCGGGCTTTCGGAGGCTCAGATCGGGAAGGTTAAAAAGGCGTCGGAGAGTATAGCGGTGTTGAGAAGCGCCAATATGTCCATAGGCATTAATCTCCTGATGAAGGTCTTAAAGGACACAGCGGGCAAGCTTGCGGAAGCGGGCTTTGATATAGAGATAGTGGAAAAGCACCACAATAAGAAGAAGGATGCTCCTTCGGGCACGGCCATAGCGCTGGCGGACTCGATGCTCTCGGTGCTGCCGGAGGACTATTCCACAGTATATGACAGGAGCGAGCGGAATGAAGCGAGGCCCGCGCACGAGATCGGAGTTTCGGCGGTCAGGGGCGGGACAATTCCCGGAGACCACGACGTTATTTTTGCGGGGGAGGATGAGGTCATAACCTTTTCCCACCGGGCCTATTCCAGGGCGATATTCGCCAAGGGTGCCATAGCGGCGGCAAAGTTTCTTGCCGGAAGGGCCCCGGGCATGTATTCGATGTCGGATGTATTAAACTGATGCAGTTCAGGCCCTGTATCGATATTCACAACGGAGCCGTAAAACAGATAGTCGGAAGCTCCTTAAGGGATGAAAATTCAAGTGCGGCAGAGAGCTTCGTTTCGGAAAATTTCGTTTCGGAGAATTCAGCCGCATATTATGCGCTTCTTTATAAAAAATACGGGTTTTCGGGGGGCCATATAATTAATCTTAACTCCAAGGATTCTCCGATGCATGAGGACAGCCTTAAGGCGGCAAAGGAAGCTTTAGCGGCCTATCCGGGCGGAATGCAGTACGGAGGGGGAGTTACGGATGAAAACGCCGCCTCTTTTCTTGAGGCAGGAGCCTCTCATGTAATAGTCACGTCTTTCGTTTTCAGGGATGGAAAATTAAATTATGTAAACCTAAACAGTCTGGTCAGGGAGGTCGGAAAGAATAAGCTGGTGCTGGATCTTAGCTGCCGGCTTAAGGATGATAAGTATTATGTAGTGACCGACAGATGGCAGAAGTTCACGGAACTGGAAGTTAACATAAAATTATTCTGTGAACTGGCCGGCTACTGCGATGAATTTCTGGTCCACGGTGTCGATGTGGAAGGGAAGAGGGCCGGTATCGATGAGGAGCTGGTGTCGCTCCTTTCAGAGGTGGGCTCCACGGTCACCTATGCCGGAGGCGTAAGGAGCCTTAAGGATATGGAGCTTATCAGGGTCAGGGGAAGGGCAAAAGTAAACGCCACAGTAGGCAGCGCGCTTAAAATTTTCGGCGGCGATATTTCTCTTGACGATATATATAGATTTAATTTATGATTAGTTATAATTATGTCTTATGCGCTATTATAACGACGGAGAGTAAGCTATGCATACGATAATGCTCATAGATGACGACCAGACCCAGCTTATTATGTACCAGAAAGCCCTTGATTCGGGTTATCGCTCTATGGCAATGGAGAGGGGTAAGAACGCCCTGGAATATTTGAGAAAGGCCAATAAACTGCCCTCTCTGATCGTTTTGGACATAGATATGCCGGTAATGAACGGTTTTGAAGTCTTCTCGGCGCTTATGTCCAATAAGGATACCAAGAATATCCCCGTGATCTTTGTTTCGGGCAACGACGATCCGTCGACCGAGATGGAGGCCTACGCCCTGGGAGCGGTGGACTACATGGTAAAGCCCGTAAGCTCCGAGATCTTAAGGCGTAAGGTGGATCTGCAGATAAGCATGCTGGACCGCCGTAAGAAGCTCCATTCCGAAAATTCCGAGTTGCTCGACTATAATGAGCAGCTGCAGGACTACAATAACGAGCTGCAGGCCATGGCAAACGAGTCCGTCAAAAATGTGCTCTATATGCAGTATTTCCTTACCGGAGTCGTGACCGAGCTGCTGGCGAAAAAGGACGGTTTTGCCGCAGTACATTCCAAGAGGGTGGCCCGCTTCATGGATATGCTGGTTAAGCAGATGATGGCAATGGGAAAGATCAGCCTTCAGGCAGCGGACCTCGACGCTGTAAAGCTTGCGACCCAGCTTTTCGATATGGGAAAGATAGGGCTTCCCGACTACCTCCTTGTAAAGGAGGGGAAGTACACCCAGCAGGAGTTTGAACTCATGAAGAAGCATACGATCTACGCTGCCGAGGCGGTGCAGAAATATGCCTACCTCCTTCCCCAGTCCTCCTTTGTAAGCTTCGCATACCAGATCTGTCGTTCCCATCACGAGAAGTGGGACGGGACAGGCTATCCCGACCGCCTTTCGGGGGCGAATATACCGATCCTTGCGCGAATGGTAAGCCTTTGCGACATCTATGACGCCCTGGTCAGCGAGCGTGCATACAAAAAGGCAATGACTCACGAACAGGCTTATGCTATAATAAATCAGTCAGCAGGGATACAGCTCGATCCGGAAGTTGTGGGAGCCTTTAACTATATCCACAGACAGTTCTACGATGTATCCCGTCTGCCGGTAGATTGAGCCAGGGGGGTTATAGCGCACGGGGAGTGTGCCTTAAGCAGTATACGCATGGTATTCTCTAGCACTGTTTTTTTATTTATCTTTTTGCCGATCTGTCTGATCGTCTACTACAATCCCTTTATCATCATAGCCGAGAGAAAGAACCCGGACAGGGGCGCCGATCCTAAAATCAGGACCTTCAGGAATGTGTTCCTGCTTCTCGCCAGCCTGGTTTTCTATGCCTGGGGGGAGCCGGTCAACATACTTCTTATGATCTTTTCCATAGTCCTGGCCTGGTTTCTGGGGCTTAAGATAGGCTCTTCAGAATCAGGGAAGGCCGCTAAGCTTTGGCTTGTTTTTGCGATTTCAGTTTACATAATTATATTCTTTATATTTAAATACTTAACCTTCGTAAGCTCGGAGATATACAGGTGGCTGGGTCTCGGGGAAAGTCCTGTGAACATTGCCCTGCCCATCGGTATATCTTTTTTTATGTTCCAGCTCATGTCCTACCTTTTCGACGTCTATTATAAAACAGCCAGGCCGCAGAAGAATATCTTAAACCTGGGGCTCTATATAGCCCTGTTTCCGCAGCTCATAGCCGGCCCCATAGTCCGCTACAACGAGATAGAAGAGCAGATACTCAACAGAAGGGAAAACAAAGAGGATTTTTCGGAGGGGCTTATCCGCTTTGTCTTCGGCCTCGGAAAGAAGGTACTTCTTGCAAATTATTTCGGCCTTTTAGCCGACAATATCTTTGCCCTTAAAGGGGGAGTGAGCGCCGCCACCGCCTGGCTCGGAGCCTTCGCCTATACCTTCCAGATCTACTTTGATTTTTCCGGCTACTCGGATATGGCCATAGGGCTGGGCCGCATCTTTGGCTTTCATTTTTCGGAAAACTTCAACTACCCCTATATATCCGGGAGTGTCACGGAATTCTGGAGGCGCTGGCATATTTCCCTAAGCACCTGGTTTCGTGACTATGTCTATATCCCCCTCGGGGGAAACAGGGTGTCAAAGGTAAGATGGATACTAAATATGTTATGCGTCTGGCTTTTGACGGGTATATGGCACGGGGCCAACTGGACCTTCCTTATATGGGGGCTTATGTACTTCGTGGTTCTGGTGGTTGAGAGGCTGACCGGGCTTAACAGTGCGGGCCGCTTACCGGTTTTGCGCCATCTCTACACCATAGTCATCTTTACGGTCGGGTGGGTAATTTTCCGCTCAGAGGATCTTGGCCGGGCCCTGGGATTCCTCGGGAATATGTTCGGCCTAAGGGGCGGAGGGGGAGCAGATATGACCACCCTGTATTACCTTAAAAACTCCTGGTGGCTTTTGCTAATCGGAATAGCCGCGGCCTGTCCGCTCTTTCCGAAGTTCAGGGATCACTGGCTTAAAAAGGGCGTCTATATCCCTGTCATAGCCTTTAATTTCGCGGTATTCGTGCTCTCGCTGATCTCCTGCATCAGCTCGACCTACAGCCCGTTTATTTATTTTAATTTTTAGGAGTTGGCGGG
>CAMNBW010000078.1 GCA_946533525.1 uncultured Lachnospiraceae bacterium | reverse complement strand
TAAAGGAGATAAATTCATAAGTTGAAAGTGGATTTGAAAGCAATATTTAAAAATAAAAATTCCGTCTCACCGGAGTATAAGAAATACAAAAACAGGATACTTTCACGCAAGCTTTTAATGTATGCGGTATTGATCGTATCCTTTGTTTTTGTTCTGATAAACAATATCGGAATATACAGTGAGAACTACAGGGTTCGTCTTGAGCCGCAGATGCGCCGTGCCGTAATACAGGTGGCGAGGATTGTACCGCAGCTTGAGGAGAGCGAGACAGCCCTGAGGAATGTCTGCGACCAGATGAACAACAGTTGGGACAGGATTACAGCCGACGGCATGCTGGGTGCGGCGGATTATGATATTCCCGATACGAAGGCGAAGCTGGATCAGTTTATCGGCGAAACCCTTTCATGGATGGACAGGGTCACAAAGCTTAAGGTAGGGCGCGACGGCAGCGTAGTGGTATTGGACAAGGATACCATGACGGTGATAGCCCACCCTGACCCGACTACCATAGGAGTACGCCTGGAGCCGGATAAGCCCTTAACAGAGGAGAATGTACTGAAGCTTAGGGAAATTAAGCCCGGGACAAAGGCAGAGGACCTTAATGCCAATGTCAATTTTTTCAAGAGGCATAAACCGGATGATCTGGAGCGGTGGAGGCCTTATGATATTGTGGATTATTTTTACAGATCCCTTTACGGCTGTATCATAGAATATGATGATTATTACATTATCTGCGGGATCTCTTTGGCTGAAAGGCTCTCGTTCATAGCCAACGCCTTTTTTGGCACACTGATACTCTTTGTATTGATCTGGCTCCTGATAAGATGGATCGGCATGGTGATGGATGGCCGGACAGAGACGGCGGTATCCATGAGAAATAAGCTTATTTCCGGTGCCCTGACCATATGCCTTATCTCCTTGGGCTTCTCCATATATTCCCAGTCCCTGTCCTATGTGGCGGATGAACTAAAGACTATGACCCATCACGCTGAGGTGGCGGTGGAGACATATGAGACCTATAAAACGCAGAGTAAAAAGCTCGGAAACTGGCTGGATACCTTCTATAAAGTCCAGTGCCGTCTGGGCGCTCTTATGGTAAAGAAGAGGATCACGTCCCTTAACCGCAATACCATGCAGGTCTATGCGGATTATCTCAATGTAAAATATATCTTTCTTTTCGATAAGGACGGGAATGTAGTAGTTACGAATTCCAATTATGATCATTTAAAGGTGGGGAATAAACCCGAGGAGCCATTTTATGATTTCCGTATTCTCCTCGAGGGAGCGGACAGTGTTGTGATGCCTCCTGCCCATGATGAGAGGTATGGCGAATATATACAGTACGTCGGGGTCAGCATCCGTAATAATGAGGATCTGTGTGACGGCTTTGTGATGATAGGAGTGGATCCTGCCCTCAGGGACAGCCTTCTCGACGCTCTGAAGCTCGAGCAGGTTCTTAAGAATCTCGTTATCGGAATTCCTGAGCATGCCATAGCCGTGGACAAGGAGACAATGCAGGTTGCAGCCACCACGGGTCTGGGTTATGTAGGTGAGAATATAGAGGAGCTGGGTATATCCCGGGAGAACCTTGAGCAGAATTACAGCGGCTTTATAGAGTTCAATGACACGGAATACTATGTAGGAGTAAGCTCTTCGGAGGATTACTATTTTGTGCCGATTATGAAAGGCGGAACCGGTGATGGGATTTTAAGCACTGCCTTTATCCTTATGCTGGAGGCGGCCTGCGTATTGCTTATCATTATTCTCATTACCCTCTACAGGTTCCAGGAGGATGTGATAGACGCGGCTCCTCCTGAGGAGAACGAGACCGCCGAAGCGGAAGTGGTAATTGACGATGATGAAGAGGTAAAACCGGTAGGGCTGTTCTCCGGTCTGAAGAAGCAGAGAACGGACAGGGAGAAGAAGGGCTTCGAAGAGCGCTGGAACGTCAGCAGCCGGAATGAAAATGCTCAGACGCCGGAAAATCGCGTAAAAAAGATCGTCTACAGGCTTTTACTGGTCTTCTGCCTGTTTATACTGATGCCTACCCTTTACTACGCGATCAATTCAGAATCAAGGATAAGTGAGTACAGCAACCTTACATATGTGCTCTCCGGCAAGTGGGAGAAGGGAGTAAATATCTTTGCCTGTACGGCATGTATATTCCTGCTCTGCGCCATGTATGTGGGTGCCGTGCTGGCGGACGCCATACTCTATCGTATTGCCCGCTCTTACGGCACAAGGGTCGAGACCGTCTGTCTTTTGCTCAGGAGTGCCATTAAATATATATGTGCGGTTATATTTATATACTACGGTCTTTCCAAGTTCGGAGTGAAGACACAGACACTTCTGGCTTCTGCGGGAATATTGTCCCTGATGGTCAGCCTGGCGGCAAAGGATATGGTGAGTGATATCCTTGCGGGCTTCTTTATAATTTTTGAGAGTGCGTACAAGGTAGGCGATTTCATAGAGGTAGGGAACTGGAGCGGAAACGTAACGGAGATCGGTCTTCGCACTACCAAGGTGAAACGCGGGTCCAATGTGAAGATATTCAACAATTCATCCTTAAGGGACATCATAAGCTCTGAAGAGATAGTCAGACAGGCTGTTAAGATCGGCATTTCCTACGACGCGGATATTGAAGAGGTCGGACGGATACTGGCAGAGGAGCTTGCGGCTCTCGATTCTGAAAAGATACCCGGACTCGTTAAGGGACCGAAATATGATGGGATCAGTTCCTTCGAAGACAGCAGCGTAATGATTCAGATATCCATGTATGTCGAGGGTGCGATGAGATTCCCTGCGACCCGTGCGCTCAATCATGAGCTCAAGCTAATCTTTGACCGTAACGGCATCGAAATACCCTATAACCAGATCGTTGTTCACGGGGCTGCGGAGAATCCAGATGAAAAAGAGTCTATATAAGTCAAGACTGGCCTTGCTGTTGGCCGTTGTACTAAGCTTCCAGGGAGTGATCCCTGTAAACGCTGCCGGCCTTTCGGGCAAATTCGTGTGACGGCCAAAAAGCCTAGGAGCGGCGCAGCAAATTATCTTATCGGAAGCACAGCGCCTGTTATATACGTAACCGGCTATCCAAAGGGAGGCAGGAAGCTTTCGGTTAAGCTCAATAATTCAAAGCGGAAATTTACATCCTCCATTGAAGTATCAGAACTGACAAAGGATCTTTTAAAGACGGGCAGCCCCAAAATAGCGGGGAAAACCGTTCCAACAGAGTATCTGCTTCCGGTGAAGGCATATTTTGATAAAAACCTTATTTATCCCGCAGGCTCCGGGGAAGATGGAACTGTGATCGACAAGGCCGGCACATATTATCTCGCATATGAGATAAGGGATGAAAAGAAGAGTGCATACAGGTCTTTCGTTCCCCAGGTCGTAAAATATACAATGACCGGAGAGAAGCTTAAAAAGGGAAAGACCAGGATAGGGACATCGCTTACATCGAAATCAAATACTTTTGCCTATAACGGCGGAGAAGGGATCGCGGTGAAGGTATGTATAGACAGGGATGGTATACTTGTGATAGACGGTCTCGATAACGGGGCCCGCGGCTCATATAAGCTGACCTTTGAAGGAGGGGGAAGCTATACCGGAAGCTTTAAGCTTACCTATAAGGTAAAGTGAGAAAAAATATCAAACAGGCGGTTTAAGTTATGCCGCCTGTTTGATACAGGCTTTCGGGCGTTTCGGCGCATAAAACGCACCGGAATTGAGCGGAGTAGCTATGAGGTGTAATTCAGATATTACCGGGGATTAAACCCGGTAATGGAGGAGGTATTATATGTGGGATTTTAGTTTTGTCATACCGGCCTTTTTCATTCTGCTCATACTTTTTGCATTTTATTTTTCGCTTCCCCGGCTTAAGATACGGAGAAACCTTTGCTTTGTCCAGATAGTTGCTGTGGAGTTAATGACAATAACTCTGGATATCCTGGCCAGTCTGGCGGACAATGATCCTTTCAGCTATCCGTTATTTTTTGTTCATTTTTTGAATTCGTCCTTTTTTGTCATATTTTTCATCAGGTTTTATCTGTTTTTCCTATTTACCATAAGTCTTTTAAATATCGATCTAAGAAACAGGAAGCTTTTACAGGTATTAACGATCCTGCCGATGGCTGTGGGTATCTTTGCGACCATTGCTTCTTTCGGAACCGGATGGATATACTATATAGATGAAAGCGGATATAACTCCGGAGTATATAATGCCTATATACACATATTTCTTTTTATATATATCATATATTCGCTTATAGCTGTATTTATGTTCGGCAGGCACAGGAGAAGAAGAGAGCGCTTCTGGATGCTCGTATATAATCTCATCCTTCTTGTGGGAGTGATACTGCGTATACTTCTGCCTCATCTCTTACTTTTGGACACCTTCTGCCTCATGGCGATACTTGTGATATACCTGGCCTTCGAAAATCCGGAATTTTACCTGGATGTAGGGGGAACGGTCTTTAACAGCCAGGCCTTCCGTGATCTGATAGAGGAGACCAGGGGAAAGAGCCAGCAGAGGCTATTCGGGGTCGTGACGCATAATTATAACGAGCTGCGGGATATTTACGGCTCCCATCAGACCGATGAAGGGATCAGGATGATAGCCGCTTATCTTGTGGAGCATTTTTATCAATACAGCATCTTCTATTACCGTAAGGGCCGTTTTATCATTTTGGGAGACAGCGGTATGGATTTTGACAGGATGAGTGCTCAGATTTCCGAGAGATTTACCAGACCCTGGAAGTCAGGAAATGCCGAGCTCTATCTGGATGCCTGTTTTATTACCATGGAACTGGGAGAAGAGATAGTTTCACCCGATGATATATTTAACACCATTGTTCTCGCCTTCAATAAATCTGACAGCCGGAATATACGTATGCCGTATTTCGTGACCTCCAATGAGCTGATTCAGACCAGACGTGAAACCTTAGTAAAAAGAAGCCTGGAATATGCTGTTGAGCATGACCGTATGGAGGTTTATCTGCAGCCGCTCATCGATGCCTCCACAGGTAAGCTCATAGGAGCCGAGGCTCTTTCCAGAGTCAGGGATATGGATGGAAAGATCATTCCTCCCGGGGAATTTATCCGTATTGCAGAGAGGAGCGGGCGGATAAATGAGATGGGAGAGCAGGTGCTGGATAAGGCCTGCGCATTTTTCAGGGAGCATGATCTGCAGGCTCTGGGGCTTAAATGGATCAATGTCAATCTTTCGCCGATACAGTTTATGCGAAGCGACCTTACGGACAGGCTTGAAGCGATACTTAAAAAATATGAGCTGAGTCCTGAATTCATACATCTGGAGATTACCGAGGAAAGTATGGTGGACGATGGCTTCTTTCAGAAACAGATGCAGGCCATACTGGAAAAAGGCTTTAAATTTGTGCTCGACGATTACGGTACAGGCTATTCCAACCTGACCAGATTAAAAAAATGTCCCTTTATCAATATCAAGCTTGACATGAGCCTTGTATGGGATTATTTTGAGGCTCCGGATGACATCCTTCCAACTATGATCAAGGCCTTTAAAAGCATGAATTTTACTATTACCGCAGAGGGTATAGAGGGAGAGGAGATGGCCGATGCGATGAAAAGGATAGGCTGCGACTACCTTCAGGGCTACTACTATTCAAAACCCATCCCGGTGGATGAATTTATTCAAAAATACAGTAAATGAAAAGGGGTCAGATTTCCGGCAACTGTGTCCTGATATCATATAAAGCAGAAACATGACAGGTAATAAAAGCAACGGGATCAAAATAAATAAGGAAAATAAATATTTACTCATCGCTTTAACGGCCGTGATAATAGCGCTGCTGCTGGGGATACAGTATTTTATCCAGGTCAGGAATAACAGGGTACAGGCTTTCAGGACGGCGGACGTGCTTATCGACCAGGTCGAGAATGTGCTGAAAAACAATGAGAAAAAGCAGCTTACATTCGTTAATTCGCTGAAAGAGGACTATGTTACCCGGGCAAAGGCTGTTTCATACATTTTTGACCGCAATCCCTGGATCGGGGAATATGTGCCGGAGATCAACAGGGTTGCAAAGCTGATAAATGTGGATGAGATTCATATTTTTGATAAAGATGGAGTCATAATCGGCGGCAATATACCCGAATATTATGGCTACAGCTTCGATTCCGGCGAGCAGATGGCCTACTTTAAACCGATGCTCAGGGATAAGCACCTTACCATGTGCCAGAATGTGACCCCCAATACGGCGGAGGAAAAGCCCATGATGTATGCCATATGCTGGAATGACAGGGGAAGCAGGATGGTACAGGTGGGCATCGAGCCCCTGCGGCTCTTGGATGAGCTTAGGGCGAATGAGATCACCGAGGTCATTGAGGGCATGCCCTCATACGATGGCATTGAAATCTTTGTAGCCGACAGGAATACCCGGGAGATCAAGGCGTCCTCTACCGGAGGGATGATAGGAGATTTTCTTCCGGAAGAGATCAATGCGGAAAATATAGGGATTGACAGGATAGAGCATTTTGATTTAAAGCGCGGCATGGGCGGCAGAGGCTTATGCGCGGCTACAGTCTACAACAATTTCATTATCGCCATAATGCAGAATGAAAATGCTCTAAATGACGGTATACCCCTAAGCATTGGAATAACCTTTGTATATCTCCTTATTGCAGCAGTAGTGCTCTACAAGGTTTTCAGGAATCTGACAGCCCATATCTTAGAGGAGCAGCAAAACGCCAATACCGATCCGATGACCGGCTTTTACAACAGAAGGGCATATGAGACCGCTCTGGAAGAGTATAAGAAAACTCCGCCGGGGGAGCGCTTTATATATGTATCAATGGACTTAAACGGGCTTAAACAGATCAATGACATAGAGGGCCACGACGAGGGCGACCGGCTCATCCATATAGTCGGAAGCTGCATGAAGAGGTGCTTCGGAAATTACGGAAGGCTTTACAGGATAGGCGGGGATGAATTTGTCGCGCTGATCTTTGACGATGCCTCCCATGTTCAAAAGGTTAAAAAGGATTTTGAGAGTACACTGGCTGAGGCGGCAAGGAACAGTATGGCAATATCGGTTTCCTGCGGCTTCGTGGCTTTAAGCGAATTCCCGGATAAGAGTATTGACGAGATCGCGAAGATAGCCGATGAAAG
>CAMNBW010000077.1 GCA_946533525.1 uncultured Lachnospiraceae bacterium | reverse complement strand
AGAGTTTACGGATTCGGGCATAGCGGACAGGAAGCTTACGAAGGACAACGCCGATGAGCTTCTTAAAGCGGGGGCCGAGGGAGATTTTTACCGGGTAAACGAAGAGGGCATAGACAGTACCCAAAACAGCGCTATACAAAGGCGCGTAAATACCACCGGCTTTTATTTCTCCCTGACTAATCCCTATATTTCGGATTTTATCAATTATATGTATTTTATCTGGCCAAAAGACTATGACTACGAGGGGGGAGACAACCGTTCGGTACTGGATGCCCTGGCCTCGGTTAAATACTACCTTGTCAAAGAGGGGGAGGAGTATAAGCTTCCCTTTAACTACCGCGAAGAAGTCGGAGAGGGAGAATTTTACGGCGGCAGGGCGAAGCTCTACAGGGGTGAGGGAATCCTGCCCTTCGGGACGGCCTACGATTCTTACGTTCCGCTTTCCGATTTTGAAAAAATGGATGTGGCAGCGAGGCAGAATGCGCTGCTGGACGGGGCGGTGCTGGAAGAAAGCTCCTTTGATAGGGCAAAGGTCACAAGCGATGCGGTTAGCGTGCTGAAAAGCATAAGCGGGACGGGCTCGGTCGAGATAGACGAGGAGGCAAAGACAATCCTTGTCAGAAGGAATGCCACAGTTACCTTTAATATAGACGGCCTGGACAAGGCGGAGACATATCTTGTCATGAAGGGCTTGAGATACGAGGGTATAAGGCAGAGGGAGACCTATGACGAGGGAGGCTGGGCCGGACTTACGGTTTTCGAAAGAAATAAAGTAAGGGCGGAGGACAGATATTTTTCGCCGGACGTTACGACATCAATGAGGATCGCGGCAGGGGATAAGGCGGACATTGTGGAGTATTATACTCCGAAGCATATCTATTACTGCGGAAGACACGATTTTCTCACAAATATGGGGTATAACGAAAAAGGACTTAAGGAGATAACCATGACCTTCCGGGATCCGGGGCTTTATTCCTTCGAAGACCTGGACGTGGTCTGCCAGAGGGTGGACAGTATAGAAAAGAAGCTTGAAAAACTGTCGGAAGGCGGTATGGACAGGGTAGCCCGGGGCACCAACTCCTACAGCGGAAAGGTTTCCTTAAGCCGGCCTGAGATAATGGTATTTTCCGTCCCCTTTTCAAAGGGCTGGAGGGTATTTGTAAACGGCGAGGAAAAGGAGCTTAAGCGGGCCAATATAATGTATATGGGAGTGGAGCTTGAAGCCGGGGAGAATGAGATAGCTTTAAGATACGAAACTCCCGGCTTAAGGCTCGGAGCCGCGCTTACCCTGGCAGGGCTTTTAATGCTTGCGGCAATCCTCATAATCAGGAATTACAACATAAAGAAAGCAAGAGGTGAAAAACCATGAGAGATATGGACTATTTAAAGCTGCTGTCCGACAAATTTCCGAATGCCAGAAAGGCCGGAGCCGAGATCATTAACCTCCAGGCGATATGCGCCCTTCCCAAGGGAACGGAGTATTTCTTCTCTGACCTCCATGGGGAGTATGAGAGCTTTTCCCATCTTTTGAGGAGCTCTTCGGGAATAATCAGGGCAAAGATAGAGGAAACCTTCGGGGATCTCATGGAGGAGAGCGAGCAGCTTAAGCTTGCAAGACTTATCTACTATCCCAACAGGGTGCTTTCCGAGCGCAGGAGGAGCGGGAACTTAAGCGACGAATGGATCAAGGTCACGATAAACCAGCTTATAGCCATATGCAAGGTGGTGAGCTCCAAGTATACCCGTTCGAAGGTCAGAAAGAAGCTGCCCCAGGACTACGCCTACGCCATCGACGAGCTTTTGCATCTGGATACCCACGACGAGAATAAGAAGCTCTATTACAAGGCCATACTCGACGAGATAGGGGACATCGAGGCCGGAGATGCCTTTATTGTGGCCTTATGCGACCTTATACAGAATCTGACCATCGATTCCCTCCATATTATCGGGGATATTTTCGACAGGGGACCCCGGGCCGATATGATAATGGAGGAGCTCATGAATTTTCACGATGTGGATATACAGTGGGGCAACCACGATGTGAGCTGGATGGGGGCAGCGGCAGGAAATACGGCGTGCATCGCCAATGTTTTAAGGATAGCCACAAGCTACAATTCCTTTGACGTGCTAGAGGACGGCTACGGCATAAATTTACGGCCTCTGTCCATGTATGCGGCGGAGGTCTACGGCGACGACCCCTGCGAGTTCTTTAAACCCCATCTTCTGGATGAGAATAAATATGATTCGGTCAATCCCTCCCTTGCCGCAAAGATGTGCAAGGCCATAACGATAATCCAGCTTAAGCTCGAAGGACAGCTTATTTTAAGACATCCTGAGTACGAGCTTAACGAAAGGCTGCTTCTCGACAAGATAGACTTTAAAGAGGGCAGGGTGCGGATAGGCGACAGGGAGTACCAGATAAGGGATAAGAACTTCCCTACCGTCGATCCCGAAAACCCTTACGAGCTCAGCGAGAGAGAAAAGGATCTTATAGAGACCCTTAGGCTTTCCTTCAAGCACTCAAATCTTTTGCAGGAGCATATAAGGTTCCTCTACGCCAATGGCAGCATGTATAAGATCTGCAACCGCAATCTCCTGTACCACGGCTGCATACCCATGGATGAAAAGGGTGAATTCCTGAAGGTCACAATGCCCGACGGCACCTATCAGGGCAAGGCCTATATGGACTATTTAAACCGTAAGATCCGGGACGCCTACTTTTTGGATGAGGGCGACGAGCCCGAAAAGAAGCAGGAGGCCCTGGACCTCATGTGGTATTTATGGTGCGGACCCAAGTCGCCGCTTTTCGGCAAGGATAAGATGGCGCTTTTTGAACATGTGTTTATCGGCAATCCCGTGCTCAATGTGGAAAAGCTCAATCCGTACTACAGCTTTTCCAAGGAGGAGGAGACGGTCGACAAGATCTTAAGGGCCTTTGCTCTGGAGCCCGAGGGCGCCCATATCATAAACGGCCATGTTCCGGTAAAGGTTAAAAAGGGGGAAAGCCCCGTAAAGGCCGGAGGCAAGCTCTATATTATCGACGGCGGGCTCTCCAAGGCCTACCAGAAACAGACCGGCATAGCGGGATATACCCTTATATTTAATTCACATCACCTCGCGCTGGCGGCGCATAAGCCCTTCGTTCCGGGAGAGAACAATACTCCCGAGATACAGATAGTCGAGAGGATGCAGGAGAGGATACTTGTAAGGGATACGGATATAGGCCTGACCCTAAGGCAGCAGATAAGCGACCTTAAGGAGCTTATAAACGCTTACGACGCAGGTCTTTTGACGGAAAGGGATTAGGTCTTGAAGGCGAAAGAGGAGAACATAAAACCCCACAGATCATTGAGGACGCAGTTTGCGCTTATCTTTATCCTGCTTGTGGCGGCAATGCTCGTTATATGGTGGATAATAAATTCGCTCTTCCTGCAGAGGTATTATCTAAAAAATAAGAAGCAGACGCTGATGGAGGCCTATGATCGGTTAAACGTACTGCTCGAGGACTACGGCGGGCAGGAGATACCGGAGGACATCGGGAACGAGATAGACACCTTCTGCACGGCCTCCAACTTAAGCGTAGCCGTGGTAAGCTCCGCCTTCGATACGATCTTTACCTCCGAGCATAAGGACGACCTGCTGATAAGAAGGCTCATGGACCATCTTTTCAGGGAGGATATTGCTGGGCGAAGCAGCGACTATACGATAAGGATCTCCGAAGACGGGCGCAGAATGGGGTCTGATTTCATGGAGCTTTGGGGAACCTTAAAAAACGGCGATATGGTTATAATGAGAACGCCCATAGAATCCATACGGGAAAGCGTCGCGGTCTCCAACAGGTTCTACACCTATATAGGGAT
The DNA here is from genome assembly GCA_946533525.1 of uncultured Lachnospiraceae bacterium. Lineage (GTDB taxonomy): Bacteria > Bacillota > Clostridia > Lachnospirales > Lachnospiraceae > NK4A144. The sequence continues at coordinate 3,322 of CAMNBW010000077.1, read as the reverse complement.
AATACTTGCGGTAGTCAGCGGCATCGTTATATGGATAGTCTCGGGGAGGATCACGAGGCCCATACTGGAGCTGACCGACATTTCCGACAAGATGGCGAAGATGGACTTTGAAGCCAAATATAAGGGGGACAGCGACAACGAGATCGGGGTTTTAGGAAGCCATATAAACGAGATGTCGGAAAATCTCGAGAAGGCCATATCGGAGCTAAAGACCGCCAATAATGAGCTGCAAAGGGATATTGAAAAGAAGGAAAAGCAGGAAGGCATGCGGCTTGAATTCCTGTCCAACGTGGCCCACGAATTAAAAACCCCCATTGCCCTTATTCAGGGATACGCCGAGGGGCTTAAGGACAATGTGATCGAGGACAGTGAGACCAAGGATTTTTACTGCGAGGTCATAATGGACGAGTCGAATAAAATGAATAAGCTCGTAAAAAACCTGACCACCCTAAATCAGCTTGAATTCGGCAACGATGAGATCTCCATGGAGCGTTTTGACATAGCTGAGCTTATCCGCAATTACATTAGCTCTTCGGAAATACTGCTTAAGCAAAACGGGATAAAAGCCAGCTTTGAAGAGGGCTCCCCGGTCTATGTCTGGGGGGACGAATTCAAGATAGAAGAGGTCTTTTCCAATTATTTCAGCAATGCGGTTCACCACTGCCGGGGGCCGGCGGATGGCGGAGAGAAGAAGATAGACGTAAAGCTTGAAAGGCGGGATAAGACAGTAAGGATCACGGTTTTCAATACCGGAATCCCTATCCCGGAGGAATCTCTTGATAGGCTGTGGGACAAGTTTTATAAGGTTGATAAGGCGCGCACACACGAATATGGAGGTTCGGGTATCGGATTATCCATAGTTCGTGCTATAATGGAAGCGCACAACAAAACCTACGGGGTTGAAAATTATGAAAACGGAGTCGGCTTTTATTTCGAGCTGGACTGTGAGGAATAAGAAATTGAAGAAGATTAAAGCATTGCTGCCGGCAATATCATTGACCGCGGCCCTGGTCTTAAGCTCCTGCGGGGCTACCCTTGACCTGACGGACGAGGAGGTGGCCAGGGTAGTCAATTATTCGGCAAATATTCTGGAAAAACATAACACCCAGCAAAGGGGAACTCTGTCGGATGTGTCCGATACCGCTCTTGCGACCCTGCTCGAAGAGGAGGATATGCAGGCGGCCGAGGAGGCCAGAAGGGCGGAAAGGCGCCGGAAACGTCAGGAGGAGGAAGCAGCCGCTGCCGAGACTGAGGCCGGAGGAGGGGCAGAAGAGGCTGGAGCAAACAGCAGCCCACTGATCGACGCCAACGCGGTTGAATTTACGAGTATTGCCGATATTTTAGGGATAAGCGGTTTCAGCATTGACTATACGGGCTATGAGATCAAGTCTACGTATCCTGAAAGCGTTTCCGAAAATGACCTTATGTTCGGCATCAATGCAAGTGAGGGGGACGAGCTCTTAGTGCTGAAATTCGATGTGAAGAATCTCGGGCAGGAGAAGGCCCACTGTTCGGTACTGGACAAGGATCCCTCCTTCAGACTTAAGATAAACAGGGACAGGCACAGTCTTTTAAAAACGCTCCTAATGGATGACCTCGCTACCTTTGACGAGGATCTGGAGGCAGGAGAGGTAAAGCAGGCTGTCCTTATAGCGGAGATCTCTGACGCAAAGGCAGCCTCCATAGAGTCAATAGTCCTGACTCTCAAAAAGGACGGACAGGAGAGCCAGATGGTGCTGCAGAGTTCCGGCTCAGGCTCCGGCGGGCAGATCGCGCTTCCCTCGGGGGATGAAACGGCTGCTGAAGATACCGATACCGATACCGTAAGCGGTGCTGAGGCGGGAGAGGGCTCTGCCGAGATGCTGGATCAGGAAGAATTTGACGAGCTCTTTGGAGATGTTTTGGAAGGGTTTGAAGAGGACAGTGGAACAGACGAAGAATAAGCTTGTAAGTATTCGGGATTTTATCGCGCGTAACCGTTTTTATATAATCTGTATCTTTCTTATACTGGTAAGGTTTCTTTACTGTGTACGTATTTCCGGCAGGCAGTCCTTTGCGGCGGACGAGATGTCCGAGCTGGGCTTTATCGCAAAGGCCAATTCCCTGAAAGAGATCCTTATGTATTTCCTGACCGTGGAGATTACGAATCTGCCGCTCTTTGCCCTTATTGCCGCGGCCTGGTACAGGATAGTGCCCTGGGGGGAGAGTTGGCTTTTGCTCCTTTGCGAGCTTTTGACCTCCGTCGGGATAATGCTTATTATACTTACGGCCCGCAGGCTAAAGGACGAGACGGCCGGCTATTTTGCGGCGGCCTTTTGTGTCATCTCATCGACCCTTGTCCTTCGCTGCGATATGGAATACAGGTGCTACTCCTTTCTGTTTGCAGCGATTTCCTTATGTCTTTATTTATATGTTTCAAGGCATAGGGGAGGAGGCGCCGGGGATGGCCGGAGCATAAAGCAGGAGGTCATTTTGGGAGTGGCAATGACCCTGCTTGCCTACGCTCACTATTTCGGCCCCCTTATAATAGTTGCCCTCTTTGCCGCAGATGCCTTTTTATTCCTTAAAAAGAGACTTACGGCAAAATTTATCATCCCCTATCTTATGTCAGGGCTATTGCTGACCCCCTGGTTTCTTCTTATGCTTAAATTCAAGGAGAAGTCCATAACGGATTTCTGGCCTTCTCCGCCGGTTCTGGGGAGTATACCCGAGATGCTGAGGTTCGTTTTAAGTAACGATGAGCCGGTATATGTCTTTTCACTTATAGCCATGATCGGGGTTGCCGTGCTGGTACTATGGAAGATTTGGCAGGGGGGCTTTGACTGGTCTTTTCACTTCCCGCTTGTGGTGTGCCTGTGGGTAATCTGGTTTTTACTCCTGGGAGTTTTTGTTTACAGCGCAAAGATCAATATCTACGGAAGCATCTGGGTCGATAAGTATTTCATATCCCTAATTCCCTTCATTGTGCTTATCATGGCGGTATTTGCCAGTATGCTGCTGGGTCAGGCCCTGAATGACAGAGACAGCGCTCTTAAGGGGATGACGACGGCGGTTTTATGCACGTTTACTGTGCTATATTTCGGACTCGGCAACTTTTATCACGACGTAAAGGAATATGTGGACGAGCCTTTGGATCCCTACAGGGAGGTGGCGCTTTACCTTCGGGACAACGCGGCGGAGGGGGAGAATATCCCGCTTTTGGTGCCTACCGAGGGGGGAGCTGTACTCGGCTTCCAGGAATTTTATCTGGACCACTATGGGCTTGGCGACAGGATAAGGGTGGTTTCATGGTATGAGCCCGAGGCGGAGGAGATCGTCAAAA
>CAMNBW010000076.1 GCA_946533525.1 uncultured Lachnospiraceae bacterium | reverse complement strand
CCCGTGAAGACCGACGCTGCAAGACTGGTCGGAAATATAAACGGAAAGGAGGCAAAATTCGAAATCAACAAAAGCCCTTTTACCATAGGCAAAATGGCGGGCAAAGCCGATGCGGTAATCGCCGACAGAAGGGTCAGCAGGATACATGCCGCTATAAGGAAAAACGGAGGCAGATATTTTATCTCGGATCTAAATTCTACAAACGGAACCTGCCTTAACGACAGAAGACTGGAACAGGACGAATCAGCGGCGCTTGAAGACGGGGATATAATCAAATTTGCGAATGTCATGCTGCAATTCAAGGGGGCAGCCCGGAGCTGAATTTCAGCGGCCCGGCGTGAGGGCCAGTGAAACGCCATACCAGGCCTATATGCTGCATGATTGCATAAAATCCGGCAAACGTGTATAGTAAACGTCAGGTAACTGTTCGGAACCCAGGTGGTTCTGAACAGTTACAACGTCAGATTATTCTGTAACCGTTGAAAGGATTTTTATGAACACCGAGCAATACCTTGTCTCAAGGGGATATTCAAAGCTTAATACTTCTGTTCCGACAGTCTCCGTAATGTACAGGATAGCCGGAAGTACGGTATATTGCCTGCTGGTCTTAAATACATCTCTTACAGAATTCAGTGTGCCCCAGTTTGCACATATCAGGGAGCAGGCGGAGGCTTCCTTCAGGAGTAAAGGGTATTCTGATATATGGGTGCATACGCTCATCGTAACGGGACGGCGGAATTCGGGAAGGGAGATAGCTTCCGCAGACGGAAGAGTATGGATATTAGACGGCACCTCGGGCAGGATATTGAGGTATGAAAATTCCGTCTCGGACTTTGACGGCCTCAGGGAGGGACTCGAAGATGCCTGGGCTAAGGACTTTGCTGCCATGGTCGCCCGTGCCTATTCCGGTGCGATGGAGAATTCGCACAAAAGAGCCGGGAAGTCAGGCATTATTGCGGCTGTAAAGACGTTTTTTGAAAATAATGAGATAACTGTTGCGCTGGCACTTTTAAACCTGATAGTCTTTATAGGGCTCTCTATTTTCGGTTCAACTACGGATGCCTCCTACATGGCAAGGCACGGAGCGATGTATTCCTCGTATCTCATAACAAACGGAGAGTATTACAGGCTTTTTACCTGCATGTTCATGCATTTCGGCTTCGCCCACCTCGCCTCAAATATGCTGGCGCTCATACTCATAGGAGGGCAGGTTGAAGACATCCTGGGAAAACCCAGATATATATTTTTGTATATGTTCAGCGGCCTTTTTGCCAGCTTTGTGAGCTTTGCGACTTCATTTTTTACGAGCTCGGGAGTGGTCAGTGCGGGAGCCAGCGGCGCAATTTTCGGGCTTATCGGCTGCCTGTTTGCAATAGTGATCAAGAACAGGGGCAGATACAGGGATTTAACGACAGGCAGGATAGCATTTCTGGTGGCCTACAGCTTATATTCGGGTTTTACCGGAGGCGGGGTAGATAACGCGGCACATATTGGCGGGCTGCTGATGGGGCTTATAATAGGTGCGATCGTCTACCGCACCGATAAAGTTGAGAAGGGCGAGCATTTTAACCGGACAGTCTGAAGTACTGAGATCGGGAGAGGGAATATGAAGATAAACATATATTACGGCGGCAGAGGGATAATGGGTGATCCGACACAAACTGTTTTAAAAAGGTTTCAGGATGTGCTGGATGAATTAAATGTAAAAGTGGAGCGTTACAACCTCTATGAGGAAAGGCGGAATATAACCTCGCTTCCGAATACACTGTATGATGCGGACGGGGTGATATTGGCCTCTACCGTAGAGTGGTACGGTATAGGGGGATATATGTATGAGTTTCTGGACGCCTGCTGGCTGTACGGAAACAAGGAAAAGATCTCCAGAATTTATATGTGCCCGATAGTGATGTCCACAACCTACGGTGAAAGGGACGGGAAAGTGACCCTTCAATCAGCCTGGGATATGCTGGGCGGACTTCCGCTGGATGGACTTTCAGGCTATGTTGAGGATGGAGTCGCCTTTGAGCTTAATATGGACTATATGGCTGTAATAGAAAAGAAGGCCGAGAATTTCTACCGGATCATATCTCAAAAGAGGGTGGTGCTGCCGGCCAGCTCCCAGGCCGTAAAACAGATGGTAACCAGCATGGATCCGATGAATCTGACTCCTCAGGAAACGGAGCAGCTTTCGAAGTACGTGTCCGATGAAAACTATGTCCAGACGCAAAAGGAAGATATAAAGGAGCTTTCAAGCCGTTTCAAGACACTTATGCAGAATAATGCTGCAAGTGAAGAGGATATGATATTGGCTGCCTTCAAAAAGCATTTTAAGCCGATGAAGGACTATAAGGCCACTTTCAAGTTCATAATAAAAAAGATCTCTGCGCCCTTAAGTCTGGAAATTGACGGGGAGAACATGAGGATAGAATATGCAGATAACCCCTCGCCCCAGATTTTGTGCAAGATCAGTCAGGAAAAAATGAATGACATCATAAGCGGAAGAAAATCCTTCCAGCATTCCTTTATGTATGGCGATATGCAGATCAAGGGCGATTTCACCATGTACAGAATGCTGGATCAGATATTTCCGTTTGCCGGCGGCGTATGATGAGCGTTACAGTTAAAGGGATATAGTATCTAAAACATCCTTTAATTCATCGTCTGAGGGCTTGCCGGGCTTCCATCCCAGCGTTTGTCCGTCGTCCGAATATCTGGGGATCAGATGCATGTGAAAATGGAAAACCGTCTGTCCGGCGAGCTCACCGTTGTTCTGTACGATATTAAAGCCCTCCGCTCCCGTCTTTTCAGTTATGTGTGAGGCAAGGCGTTTTGCAAGCTTGAAGGTCTTTCCCGCCAGCTCTTCGGGAAGCTCATAGATATTCGCATAGTGTTCCTTCGGGATAATGAGCGAATGCCCGCGCGTAGCCGGTCCCGCGTCCAGTATCACAGTAAAGTCGTCGTCCTCATAAACAACGTTTGTGGGAATGATCCCGTTAGCAAGCTTGCAGAATATGCAGTCATCTTTCATTGTAATGTCCTCCTTGGAAATTCAGCGTTTATTTTCAACTTATCCGGCGAACTCGTTGATAAGCCCGCAGATGGTCTTTACGGCATTTGATTCGGGAGCTTTTTCCATAGCTTCAACATATTTTGAACGGTTGCTCATGACCTCTTCGATTCCCGAAAGAAGCGTCTGATCGGAAAGGTCATTATTTTCTATAACGTAGGAATAGCCCTGCTTTTTAAAGGACGCTGCGTTGTCTTCCTGATCTCCTCTGGAGGCGTTGGAAGGCAGCGGGACCAGTATATTGGGCTTCTTAAGTGAAAGAATTTCAAAAATAGCGTTAGAGCCCGCCCGCGAGATCACCAGATCCGCCATGGCGAAAAGGTCGGGAAGCTCTTTGTCTATGTAGTCATACTGCACGTAGCCCTCAAAGTGATTTAAAGTGGGATCCACCTTTCCCCTGCCGCAAAGATGAACGATGTTGTACTTTTTGGCAAGCTCAGGAAGAACGTGGCGCACGGCCTCATTTACACTTGCGGCCCCAAGGCTTCCGCCTGTGACCAGAATAGTGGGAAAGCCGTTGTCCCTCAAGCCGGAAAATTTCTTTGCCCTTTCCGCATTCCCCGAAAAGAGCTCGCTCCTAACCGGAGAGCCGGTAAACACAGCCTTCTTTTCAGGAAGCAGGCTTAAGGTCTCCTTAAAGGAGCAGCATATTTTTACAGCCGCACCAAAGGACAGTTTATTCGCAAGTCCCGGGGTCATATCCGATTCGTGGATAATGACAGGGATTCGCAGCAGATGAGCAGCTCTGACCACCGGTACGGACACAAAACCTCCTTTGGAAAATACGATGTCCGGTGCCAACTTTTTCAGCAGAGAATATGCCTCTCCAAACCCCTTGAGCACTCTGAATGCGTCTGTGACATTCTGAAGGTCGAAATACCGGCGCAGCTTCCCGGAGGAAATGCCGCGGTATTCCAGGCCTGCTTCTTCCACAAGCTGTTTTTCTATCCCGGCATAGGAGCCGATATAGACAATATCAAATCCATTATCCTTTAACGTAGGAACCAGGGCCAAATTCGGATTACAGTGGCCGGCCGTTCCTCCGCCCGTAAGCACTATTTTTTTCATAGGATTCAGTATACCACAAAGTTTGCAAATTGACTTACGGTTTGTTATATTTTTACTGGTAAACGAAATTTTCGTTGACTATAAAATACCCCGGAATGGGCGAGATTAAAGGAGCGGGAAAAATGGCAAAAGTCACATACGATTATTCAAAAGCGTCACCTTTTATAAGAGATGATGAGGTAAAGAACATTATTGATCAGACAAATGCAGCAAGAGAGCTGCTGCTTTCAGGAAAGGGTGCCGGCAATGATTTTCTGGGCTGGGTGGACCTTCCGGTGAATTACGACAAGGATGAGTTTTCGCGCATCAAGGCAGCCGCAGAACGTATCCGCTCAGACAGCGAGGTATTTTTAGTGATCGGAATAGGCGGCTCATATCTTGGAGCCAGAGCTGCCATCGAGTTTTTGCGCCACAGCTTCTATAACAATGTTTCCAAGGATATACGTAAGGGACCGGAGATATATTTCCTCGGCAACAATATCTCCTCAACCTATATCGCACACCTTATAGACGTTATCGGAGACAGGGATTTCTCAGTAAACATGATATCGAAGTCGGGTACGACCACCGAACCCGGCATTTCCTTCAGGATCTTCAGGGATATGCTTGAGGAAAAGTACGGTAAGGAGGGTGCGGCAAAGAGGATTTACGCCACCACCGACAAGGCTAAGGGAGCTTTAAAGACTCTGGCTGATGCGGAAGGTTATGAGGAATTCGTTGTTCCTGATAACGTAGGCGGACGTTTCTCCGTGCTTACGGCAGTAGGCCTTCTTCCCATAGCGGTTTCCGGAGCGGATATAGACGAGCTTATGGCAGGGGCGGCGGATATGCGTGAAGTGGCGCAGAACAAGCCCTTCGAAGAGAATGATGCCATGAAGTATGCCGCTGTAAGAAACATTCTTTACAGAAAGGGAAAGTCGGTTGAGATAGTGGCCAACTACGAGCCCAGTCTGCATTATATTTCCGAGTGGTGGAAACAGCTCTACGGCGAGAGCGAGGGCAAGGATCAGAAGGGTATCTTCCCCGCTTCGGTGGATCTTACAACGGACCTTCATTCCATGGGTCAGTTTATCCAGGACGGAGCGCGCATCATGTTTGAAACCGTACTCGAGATCGAAAAGCCCAGGGTTGAGCTTACTATGAAGAAGGCGGAATCCGATCTGGACGGACTGGATTATCTTGCAGGGAAGACCGTGGATTTCGCAAATAAGTGCGCAATGAACGGAACCATTCTGGCACATACCGACGGAAATGTTCCGAATACTATGATAAAAATACCCGAGCAGACAGAGAGGTATCTGGGACAGCTGTTCTATATGTTTGAGTTTGCCTGCGGTGTTTCCGGCTATATGCTCGGGGTTAATCCCTTTGATCAGCCCGGCGTTGAGAGCTATAAGAAGAATATGTTTGCTCTTTTGGGCAAGCCCGGCTATGAGGATCAGACGGAGGCTCTGCGCAAGAGGCTGTAATTAATGAAGATCGGTGTACAGGCTCTGGGCGTTATAGCCCTTGAGCCCGGAACCCCTGGTGAATTGGGCTTTGGGGCGGTTTCCGAAGCGGGCTTTGACGGAGTGGATATGTCCCTGGAGGCGTTTTACGATACACGGTCTGTCTGTGACCCGTCCATACCCTGCTTTTATGACAGGTCTTTGGATGAACTGAAGCGCTTTTTCGAGCCCTACGCCAAGGAGTGCGCCAAATACGGCCTTGAATTTATACAGGCCCATGCTCCCTTTGTTAATTATGCAGAGAATCGCGGGTCGTGGGAGCATTTTAAGAAGATAGTAAAAAGAACTGTAGATATTGCGGGCTTCCTCGGAAGTCCGTATATCGTTGTGCATCCCCTTGTCAGCGGAGAAGGCCGGGCAAAATACGATGAGCTGGAGCTTAACAGGGACTATTTTCTTGAACTGGCTCCGGCGGCAAAAGCCTCGAACATCAGGATCTGCATAGAAAATCTTTTTTATTATTCGGGAGACGGAGTAAGAGAATACCCCTTGTCCGAGGCGGAAGAAGCGGGGGATTTTATACGTAAGCTCAATTCAGATGCAGGAGGGGATGTTTTCAGGTATTGCTTCGATATAGGCCATGCCGCTTTACTTGCTCAGGATGTCCGCAGCGCGATAAATTCCCTGTCGGGACTCCTGGCAGTTACGCATCTTCATGATAATAACGGGGTAAGGGATCTGCACGCCCTCCCGTTTTCGATCATCCCGAACTGGGGCAGGGCTTCCTGCGTCGATTGGGACGGCTTCATTCAGGGGATGCGTGACATTGCCTACGACGGGACCCTGAATTTTGAAACAGCGGGCATAATGCTGGGTCTGCCTGAGGAATTAAGGGAAGGCGCGCTGAATTACACAGCTTCCGCCGGGAAGTATCTCAAAGAAAAAATAGAATATAAAGGAGAAGATTAGCACTATGGGAATTTTGATCAAGGATGCCATGGTCGTTTTGCCGGAAGGCGAAGAAGACAGGATTGGCAGACACTCGATTTATATTGAGGGCGATAAGATCACGGGTATCGACAGCGAGCCTGCGGGCTTCAATGCCGAGAAGACCATTGACGGGAAGGACAGATTAGTCATCCCCGGGCTTATCAACGCCCATACGCATACTTATATGACAACCTTTCGTAATGTTGCCGATGACCTGTCCTTCATGGACTGGCTGTTTAAAACCATAGATCCTCTGGAGGCACAGCTGACTCCGGAGGATGCGTATTGGGGCTCGTGTCTGGGACAGCTTGAGATGATCAAGTCGGGAACCACCACCTTTAACGACCAGCAGATGCATATTCATCAGACTACGCAGGCTGTAATGGATTCCGGGATGAGGGCGGTCATCTGCCGGGGTCTTGTCGGAGAAGCCTATGACAAAGAGGACAGGCGACTTAAAGAGGCTCTTGAAGAGGCTGAAGACGCGAAGAAGTGCGACAGGCTTAAATTTATGCTGGGGCCTCATGCTCCCTATTCATGTGCGCCGGAATACCTGAAAATGTGTGCTGATGTTGCTAAAGAAAAGGGTATGGGGATACATATCCATCTGGC
>CAMNBW010000075.1 GCA_946533525.1 uncultured Lachnospiraceae bacterium | reverse complement strand
GGGGGAATATCATGAATTATAACGAAGCCAAATTGAAGCTTGAAGCGGCGGGCCAGGAGCAGCTGCTTAATTTTTATGAGGAGCTTGACGAAAAGGAGCGTAAGACACTGCTCCGGCAGATAGACGAGACAGATTTCTCAGTGGTCTCGCATGTAGGCGAGCAGGGCGGTGGAAAGCGGGGAAGCTTCGCTCCCCTTGCGGCCATGCAAAGGGACGAGATAGTCTCGAGGCAGCAGGAATTTAAGGAGATCGGGATAAAGGCCCTGCAGGAAGGCAAGGCCGCGGCCCTCCTTCTGGCGGGGGGCATGGGTACGAGGCTCGGCTCGGACAACCCCAAGGGGATGTACGATATAGGGGAGACAAAGCACGTCTATATTTTCCAGAGGATAATAGAAAATCTGCTCGAGGTGGTGAAGGAGGCCGGGACAGTCCCGAGGCTCTTTATCATGACCAGTGAAAGCAACCATGAGGCCACGGTCAGCTTTTTAAAGGAGCATAAATACTTCGGCTATGAGGAGGAGAAGATCCTCTTTTTCCGTCAGGCAATGGCTCCGGCCTGTGATAAAAACGGGAAGGTCTTCCTCGAGAGCAAGGGGAGGATAGCGGTATCCCCCAACGGAAACGCCGGGTGGTTTACCTCTCTTTTAAGGGCGGGCTACGGAGAGCTCATAGATAAAGAGGGGATAGAGTGGATAAATATCTTTGCGGTGGACAACGTACTTCAAAGAATCTTAGACCCGGTCTTCCTCGGTGCCACGATCCAGGCGAAGGTCTCCGTGGGCTCGAAGGTAGTCAGAAAGAACGCGCCGGACGAAAAGGTGGGGGTTATGTGCCTTGAGGACGGGAGACCGTCCATAGTCGAGTATTACGAGCTTTCAAAGGAGATGATGGAGGCTAAGGACGAAAAGGGAGAGCCGGCGTATAACTACGGGGTCATCTTAAACTACCTCTTCCATCTGCCGGAATTAAAGAAGATAGCCGGGAACGCCCTGCCCTACCATGTGGTGGAGAAGAAGATAAAGCACATCGACGGGGCGGGAGCGTTAATAGAGCCTGAGACGCCCAACGGCTTTAAGTTCGAGCAGCTGGTGCTCGATATGGTACACGAGCTCGATTCCTGCCTGCCCTTCGAGGTAATAAGGGAGAAGGAGTTCGCACCGATAAAGAACCTTAAGGGAGTGGACTCGGTGGATACGGCGAAGGAGCTCCTTAAGCTTAACGGGATAGAGCTGTAAGGCTGCGGGAGAGATATTTAGGGGGGGAATTTTAGGATGATGAAAAAAATCGGTATGCAGGTAAGCTTTCTGATGGGGATAACCTTAAGCTTTTTCCTGTCATTCACCGGAGTGGCGGCTTCGGGACATTTCTCGCTCCCGGCCTGGCTCATAAGCTTCGTGATAAGCGCCGTCGTGAGCCTCGTCATAGGCTTTTTCGTTCCGATGAAAAAGATACTCGACTCTATGACAACAGACCGCGGGATGGAGCCCGGAAAGCTCTCCACCCGTCTGATGGAAGCGCTTATCTCAAATCTTATATACACACCCCTGATAACAATAATTATGTCAACCTATGGCTATATCCAGTCCGCCAAACACGGGGCGAAGGTGCCCTATGGCCTTATGCTGGGAAAGTCGCTTATCGTATGCCTTATAGTGGGCTTCATACTGATCTTCATATTCCAGCCCATGATAATGAAATTCGTATTTAACAGAAACGGCCTGGACTATCCGCCGAGGCCGCCTCGTAAATAAAGAAGCGCGGGGCTTAGCGGCAAGCCTCAAAAATGAAGCCTCAAAAATGAAGAAAAAAATGCTTGACGTGGGAACGCCCTTGACATATAATTCTTAAGTGTTCGAAGGGAGGTCGGTTCAAGGTTATGTCTAATGTTATCGTTAAGGAAAACGAGTCTCTTGACAGCGCACTGCGCAGATTTAAAAGAAATTGCGCAAAGGCTGGAATACAGCAGGAGATACGTAAGAGAGAGCATTACGAAAAACCCAGCGTAAGACGCAAGAAAAAGTCTGAAGCTGCTCGTAAGCGTAAGTATAAATAAGTTTTTTGAATTGAAGGATGTAAAGCCCCGGGAAACATACCGGGGCTTTTCTTTACTTATGAGAAAACAGGATCTTTATCTATTGGCGGCTGTGATGACGGCAGCGGCGATAATATGGATACTTATGAGGGTCTTTTCGGGCGAGGCTTCAAGGGTAGTGGTGAGCGTCGACGGAGAGGTCGTCGGGGAATACCCCTTAAATTCGGAGAGACAGGTGGATATTACCGGAGTGCAGGGGGGAAGCAATAAGCTGGTCATAAAGGACGGCAGGGCGGATATAGTGGAAGCGGACTGCCCCGATAAGCTGTGTGTGCATGAGGCCCCGATCTCGAAGGAGGGGGAAGCCCTGGTCTGCCTGCCCCACAGGGTTGTGGTTACGGTAAGGGGCGAAGAGGAGGTGTCCTACGATGCGCTTACCCGTTAAAAGGATAGCCCTGGGAGGGTGTCTTACCGCGCTTTGCCTGATCCTTTCCTATGTGGAGAGCCGGGTGCCCCTGCCCTTCGGAGTCCCGGGCATGAAGCTGGGCCTAAGCAATCTGGCGGTGGTTTTTGCGCTGTATATCTACGGCAGCGGCTTTGCGGGGCTAATAAACGTAATGAGGATACTGATAGCGGGCTTTATGTTCGGAAACCCTTTCAGCATACTGTATTCTCTGGCAGGAGGCGTACTGAGCCTTGTGGTAATGAGCCTTTTAAAGCGCTCGGGCCTTTTCGGGATCCCGGGAGTCAGCGTCGCCGGAGGGTGCGCCCATAATCTGGGGCAGCTGATTGTAGCGGCCCTGGCGGTCGAGAGCTATAATGTGTTCTTCTATCTGCCGGCGCTTTTATTAAGCGGTGCGGTAACAGGGTTTCTGATAGGAAGTGTCACGCTGCCGGTCGTAGGACGGCTAAAGGCGGTGTTTAAGGAGGATTAAATTGATAGGTTTTTTAAAGGGAACAGTGGAATTTGTCACGGAGGATACGCTGCTCATGGACGTAAGCGGCGTGGGCTTCGAGCTCAAGATATCCACCTCGACGGCCAGCGCCCTTCCCTCGGCGGGAAGTCCGGTCACGATGTACACCCATCTGGCCGTCAAAGAGGACGATATGACCCTATACGGCTTTTTAAGGCGGGAGGAGCTCGAGCTTTTTAAGATACTCATAACCGTCAGCGGGGTAGGACCAAAAAGCGCGCAGGGGATACTCGGAGTCCTGACTCCCGACGACCTGCGCTTTGCGATAATGAGCGGGGACGCGAAGTCCATATCCCGGGCGCCGGGCGTGGGAAGCCGCACCGCCCAGAGGATAATTCTGGACCTCAAGGCAAAGATCGCGGATATGGATATTTCGGCCCTGGACAAGGCGGCGGGAGCCCTGGAGGGAGTGTCAACCGCGGGAGCGGCTCAGAATATGCGGGACGAGGCTGTGGAGGCGCTGACGGCCCTGGGTTACTCGGCGACCGAGGCCTATAAGGCGGTCAAGGCCGCTGACAACGGAGAATTCACCGATCCCCAGGCGCTCTTGAAAGAGGCGTTGAAGAGGATGCTGTGAGTGGATAGCAGGAATTTGCGCGGCTGCCGGGCACGGTTTACATAATTTGTGGCGCATGTTGATTTTGAATTTGGAGGGATGACCTTGAATAAGAGGGTGATCGAAACAAATATAATAGAAGAGGATACGAAGCTGGAGGGGTCCCTGCGGCCCAAGCGGCTATCGGAATATATCGGGCAGGAGAAGGTCAAGAGCAAGCTTAAGATAAGCATAGATGCGGCCAAAGCAAGGGGTGACTCCCTCGACCATGTGCTCTTTTACGGGCCTCCGGGCCTCGGCAAGACTACGCTTGCGGGAATAATCGCCGAGGAGATGGGGGTCAACATGAAGATCACCAGCGGCCCCGCCATCGAAAAGCCGGGAGAGCTCGCGGCGATCTTAAATAACCTGCAGGAGGGCGACCTCCTCTTTATTGACGAGATACACCGCTTAAACCGACAGGTGGAGGAGGTGCTCTATCCCGCCATGGAGGACTTCGCCATAGATATAATGATAGGCAAGGGTCCCACGGCGAGGTCACTGCGCTTAGACCTCCCGCACTTTACCTTAGTCGGAGCCACGACCCGGGCGGGCAGTCTTTCCGCGCCGCTGCGCGACCGCTTCGGCGTCATCGACCACATGGAGTTTTATACGGTGGAGGAGCTTAAGACCATCATCATGCAGTCGGCAAGTATACTGGGGGTCAAGATAGACGAAAAGGGCGCCCTGGAGATGGGGAGGCGCTCAAGGGGAACGCCGAGGATAGCCAACCGGCTCTTAAAGCGGGTCAGGGACTACGCACAGATAAAGGCCGACGGAGAGATAGATGAGGAGGTGGCCCAGGCTGCCCTGGATATGCTCGAGGTGGACAAGTACGGCCTCGATAAGGTGGACAGGCTGATACTCGAGACTATAATAGAGAAATTCGACGGCGGCCCGGTGGGACTCGATACTTTATCCGCCGCGATAGGAGAGGATGCGGGAACCATAGAGGACGTCTATGAGCCCTTCCTTATTAAGAACGGCTTTATAAACCGCACTCCCAAGGGCAGGGTCGCAACCGACCTCGCGTTTAAGCATATGAGCAGGTTGTTTAATTGATTTTTGAAATTATGTAAACCTGCCCGGATATGAAATGGTTAGAGTTATGTAAACTTATTTATGCTTCAATCTTGCTCATAATTATGTAAACCAACCTCTTTACTTGTATAAAACGGCGTTTTGTTATAAAATATAAAAGTTAAAAATGGTCCATAACATTTCGGAGGAATTATGGCTGACAAGACAGATACGCAGGTTATCATCGGCGGAAAAGTGCTTACGCTCCGCGGCTCTGAAAGTGAAGAATACCTTCAGCGTGTTGCTGCGTATATAAACGGAAAAATAGCAGAATATTCCAAGATAGATTCTTATATCAGGCAGAGCGCCGATCTTCAGGCGATACTGCTGGAGCTCAATATTGCCGACGACTATTTCAAGGCGAAGAAGCAGGTGGAGATATTGCAGGAGGAGCTCGACGGCAAGGATAAGGAGCTCTACGACGCAAAGCACAACCTTATCACTACGCAGATCAAGCTAAAGAGTATGGACGAGACCCTGCGCGATCTCCAAAGGGAGAATAACGAGAATCAAAAGAAGATAATCAAGCTTGAGACAAAACTCGGAATTTCGAATTCGATAGATGAGGCGCGCACCGAAACGCGCAACAACAGTAAAAAATAATGGCCGAACTTTTGTCCCCTGCGGGGGATATTAATTCCATGTACGCTGCTTTTGCAGGCGGAGCGGATGCCGTTTATGCCGGTGCCGATGAGTTTTCAGCCCGGGCGTATTCGGCTAATTTTGATACTGAGGGGATGATAAAGGCCATAGATTACGCCCACCTTTTAGGTAAGAAGCTCTATCTTACCTTTAATATCCTGCTTAAAGAAAAAGAACTGGAAAGAGTACATTTGTTTCTGGAGCCCTTCTACAGGGCGGGGCTGGACGGCTGTATCGTTCAGGATCTGGGCGCGGTTTCCCTTATTAGAAGGGACTTTCCGGGAATGGAGGTTCACGGGAGCACCCAGCTTTCCGTCGCCAATGTTTACGGCGCAAAGTTCTGCGAAAGCCAGGGGATGAAGCGGGTAGTTACGGCGAGGGAGCTTTCCCTAAAAGAGATAAGGAATATCCGGGAGAATACGGATATTGAGCTCGAGGCCTTTATACACGGGGCCATGTGCTACTCCTATTCGGGCTATTGCCTGTTCAGTTCCTTCCTCGGCGGAAGGAGCGGGAACAGGGGGCGGTGTGCGGGTCCGTGCAGACAGCCCTACCGGGCGGGGAAGGCGGAGGAGCGCTACCTTCTTTCGATGAAGGATATGTGTACCCTGGATATTCTGCCGGGGATACTTGAAGCGGGGGTAGCGTCCCTTAAGATAGAGGGCCGGATGAAGGCCCCGGAATATGTTTACGGCGTCACAGCTATTTACAGGAAATATCTGGATCAGTATTACAGGGATCCGGAAAAATATTATGTAAATCCCAAAGACCTGGATAAACTCGTAAATCTCTATTCCCGCGGGGGGCTTAGCCACGGCTACTACGAGAAGCATAACGGGGCGGATATGGTGACCTATGAAAAGGGGGCCTACAAAACCGGGTACGAAAAGACCGTAGTTCCCAAGCCCCTTAAGGTAAGGCTTTCCGGGGAATGTGTCCTTAGGGAGGGAGAGCCGGTCGTCTTAAAGGTCATAAGCGGTAAGGCCGGGGTTACGGTCACCGGGGATATAGTGCAGAGGGCTAAGAAGACCGCCATGAACCCTAAAGACATCGAAGAGCGGCTTAGAAAGACCGGGGATACGGACTTTGAATTCGAGGAATTGAAGGTTGTGACCGAAGGAGAGATATTTATACCCAACGGAGCCCTCAATGCCCTTAGGCGGGAGACCTTAAACAAAATGAAAGAGGAGCTTTTAAGTGTATACAGGCGTTCTTTGTGAGACAGAGGGTCTTGCGGAAAAGTTAAGCTCCCTTGATGGCGTAGACCGGATATATTCGTATGAATATCCCTATTCCGGCTCCGGGAAGGAAAAGGGGAAGAAATGGATACAGCTTCTGCCCTATGTTTTCCGGTCGGATACAAAGCTTACTATCGACAGCCGCTCCGACGGGGTTATGGTCAGAAATACGGATGAGCTCATGTATGTGCTCTCCGAGGACTACAGGGGAGAGGTGGTCTCGGATTCCTGCCTATATACCATGAATTCGGAGGCGGTGAAGACCCTGCTGTCCATGGGGGTCACCCGGACGGTGTATCCTCTTGAGCTGGAATTTAAGGAGCTTAGGGAGAGAGGCTTTGCCGAGCTGTCCGAGCTCGTGCTCTACGGCAGGAGCCCCCTTATGATAAGCGCCAACTGCGTGTATAAGGACAGCACTAAGAAATGTGCAGGTAAGGGACAGTTTTATGTAAACTTAACTGACAGAAAGAGGACGGATTTCCCGGTGCTCTGCGACTGCAGATATTGCTGCAACGTAATTTATAATTCGGTTCCGACATCGCTCCATAAGGCCATGGAGCGGGTGCGGGAGCTTTCCCCGGCCTCGGTGCGGTTGGATTTTACGACAGAGGATTTCGAGAGCGCA
>CAMNBW010000074.1 GCA_946533525.1 uncultured Lachnospiraceae bacterium | reverse complement strand
AAGGAGATAATAAATAATGGGAGCAGCGGCATTGACCAAGGGGTGCCTGAAGCGTCCCGTAACAGTATTGGTAAGTTTAATTGCGCTGGCTATCTTCGCATTGCTTTCCATAAGCAGCATTACCTTAAAGCTCATGCCCGATATAGATTACCCGGTGCTTGCGGTCTATACCGTTTTCCCGGGAGCGGATCCGGAGGAGCAGGATGATATTGTCGCTTCAAAGATAGAGGATTCCATTGCGACCATCTCCGGAGTAAAGACGACCATCGTCCGCTGCTATCAGGATTACAACTTTGTTGCGGCCCAGTTTGAATACGGCGTTGACCTGGATAAGGCCTACGACGACGTTAAAAAGAAGATAGACCAGTTGAAGGGAGACTTTCCCGACGACTGTCAGGATCCCACGGTCATAGAAATGGACTTAGATTCCATGGACGACATGACCCTTTCGGTAACCCCGGTAGGAGAGGGCATCGATGTTTTAAAAGAAGTAGATGAAAATATAGATCCCGAGTTGAAAAAGCTTTCCTCTCTGGCCCAGACCACAGTCACAGGCGGAGATAAAAGATATATAAGCGTGGAGCTTATTCCTGAATACGCCTCGCAGTACGGACTCACGATCGCCAATGTGGTGGACGCCATATCTGCGGTGAATTTCACAGTTCCCGCGGGCAGCGCAAGTTATGGAGAAAAAACAGTTAATTTAAGCTCCAAGACAGAGTATGAGACCATCCCCGAGCTTGAGCAGGTTCCCGTCACCACAGGAAAGGGGCAGGTCATTCACCTTGCGGATGTTGCGAATATACGCTATGCGGTAAACGACAAGACAGAGCTTAGCCGTTACAAGGGTGAAGACAATGTAAGCATCGGACTTAAGAGGAAGCAGTCTTCATCGGCGGTCACGCTGTCGAGACAGGTGGGTAAGCTTATCCCCGAGCTGCAGAAGGACAATCCCAACGTAAAGATAGAGGTGGTTTCCGACAGCGCCGACACCATTATCGACTCTCTGACCTCGGTAGGACAGACCCTGATTTTGGGAATTGCCCTGTCCATGCTGGTACTGCTCATATTTTTCGGAGACCTTAAGGCTTCCCTTATAGTCGGGTCCTCAATGCCTATCTCATTGCTGGTAACCATTATATGTATGAATTTTATGGGCTTTTCATTAAACGTCGTTACCATGAGCGCCCTGGTTATCGGAATAGGAATGATGGTGGATAACGCCATCGTCGTTATAGAAATGTGCTTTAGAAAGCGGGATGAGGGCATGACTTTCTTTGATTCCGCCTATCTCGGAACCAAGGTCGTTATAGGATCTATCGTCGGTTCCACGATAACCACCGTGGTGGTTTACCTGCCTCTGGCAATGATGAAGGGACTTTCCGGGCAGATGTTCGGGCAGCTGGGCTACACGATTATCTTCGCTCTTCTTTCATCCCTTATCTCAGCCATGACCATAATCCCCTTCTTTTTCTCCCGCTATCAGCCTGTCGAAAAGAAGGAGATCCTCACAAGCAGGATACTGACAAAGGTTTCAGGAGGCTATGCCAGGATTTTAGGCAAAGTCTTAAAAATGAAGAAGACTACCCTTCTCATTGCAATTTTGCTCTTTGCAGGCTCAATGGCGCTTGCTACCCAATTAAAAACTGAGCTTATGGGAAGCACAGACGAGGGTATCATAAACTTAAGCATGACCTTCAGACCCAATCTTTCTCTGGAGGAGATGGATAAAACGGTAAGGCGTCTGGAAGAGTTTGTCGAGGCACAGCCTGAATCGAACAGATATTCCACAACTATAAATGAATCCTCCACTTCGGCAACTGTAAGGGCATATAAGGTAAAGGGCTTAAAGCAGTCCTCACAGGATATAGCCGACAGATGGAATAAGGAGCTTGTGAATTTTTCCGGTGACTGCGAGGTAAATGCTTCCTCGGGTTCCTCCATGGGAGGATCGGGTTTTGCCAGCGGCTCCACCAAGGAGATCGATATCGAGAGTACCAACAGGGAGGATCTTGTTAAGGGCGCCTCCATGATAGAGGAGATGATGCACAACACCAATGGGGTCTATGGCGTTGAATCCACAGCGCGTGAATCCGGCTCCAAGGTTGAGGTCGTGGTTGACCCCATGCTTGCAAGGGCCAAGGGCTTTTCGCCCCAGCAGCTTGCAGGGCTTGTATATACGAATATGACCGGAACAAAGGCAATGGATGTGGATCTGGACGGCGATGAATATGAGGTTACGGTGGAATTCCCCAAGGACAGATATAAGACCATCCCCGATGTGGAGTCCATGACATTTACAAATTCTTCAGGAGTCAGCGTTCCTATCACAGAAATGGCGGAGCTTAAGTTCACATCCGCGCCGCAGACTATTCAGAAGCAGAACGGAATGTACTATGCCTCGATAACTGCGACCCTTACAGCGGATACGGTGGATGATCTGGGACCGGTGCTTGAGGAAAAGGCCCATGCGCTTGAACTTCCCGGGTCAGTTGACTTCGCGGAAAGCGCACAGCAGACTGCCATGAATGAGGAGTTCTCGGCTATAGGACAGGCCATATTCATAGCCATCTTCCTTGTATTTATGGTCATGGCTATACAGTTCGAGTCAATGATCTATTCCATACTTATAATGATGTGCGTGCCCTTTGCCGTGATCGGTTCCGTGACGCTCCTCTTCCTTACCAATACGAAGATTTCCATGGTTTCGCTGATGGGTGTTCTGATGCTGGCAGGTATAGTTGTTAATAACGGTATCCTTTATGTGGATACCACCAACCAGAACCGTGAGGCCGGAATGGAGATCAATACGGCGCTTATCGAAACGGGCAAAAGCCGTCTGCGTCCCATACTTATGACGACATTGACGACTATTCTGTCCATGCTTCCGGTAGCGCTGGGTACTTCGGATAATGCCAGGGCGATGAAGGGAATGGGTATCGTTATCATCGGAGGACTGGTGGCCTCCACTATACTTACCCTCCTGCTCATACCGACCTTCTATCTTATAGTTGAACGCTTTAAGAAGAAGACTAAGAAGAAGAGGAAGAAGCGCTTCTTCGGGCTTATTAAGGCAAAGGAGATGAATATTTCGGAAAAATCAGAGATCGATCCCAATACGGACGATGGAAAGTAATAGGTATTTTAGGGGGCTGTCGCTGAAAGCACAAAAATTTTGCACATTTTCTGCTTATTGCGGCAGCCCTTCTTAATTCTACTTATTTAGTGATTTTTTAAGTTGACTACTTTTATTTGTTTAACTATAATATTTTAGTGATTTTTTGATTCTTTGATCATGTTGCATTCTTACGGAGGAGTATATGTCGATAAAAGATGCTTTGAATTATACAGTTAAGACCAATTCAACGGGATTGAAGCGCCCGTCTATGTCTTCCGAGGAGGATATGGACAAGAGGCTTGCCGAGATGCGAAAAAACAATATGCGAAGAGCTCCCGGAGCACCCGGCGTTGCCCAGCGTCCTGCGAAGCCCCTTAAGAGCCCGTCCAAAACCGTTGTAAAGACCAAGCCCATCGTGAAGGAAAAGCCTGTAAAGGTTGAGCCGGATGTCGATGTGGATGAGTTTGCGGCACCCCCCGTAAAGGCAAAGCCGGTAAAAGAAAAGCCGGTCAAGGAAAAGCCCGTAAAAGAGAAGCCGGCGAAGGAAAGGAGAGGTCTTTTCGGACGCAGAAAGAGCGAGCCCGAAGAGGAGAAGGTTGAAGAGCCAGAAGAGGATGACGGCGATATTATCTTTGACGATGTAGAGGAGGGAGGAGATCTCTTTTCAAAGGAAGATATGTCTACCACGATGGAGGATCTTCTCGACGATGAGGACAAGGCAGAAGAGGAAGACTCCGGCATCGACGGAATCAGGGATATAAAGGATATAGAGGTTAAAAAGATAGACCAGGGCCGCCTTGAGGAGCTTGAGCGCGACGATGAAGATAAGGATATGAAGATCTTCAAGCCCAGGCGGGAAGCTGCAAGGTTTGAAAACCCCAAGTTCAAAGGCCCCGGACCGGATCTCGCAGCCCTGGAAAGAAGCGGAGCAGAGAAGGCTGATGAAGAAGAGGGCGAAGAAAAGGCTCAGCCCCACGATGATGTTTTTTCCGGTAAGCAGGACGGAGGGCACTCCGGAGACTCCTTTGATTCGGACTTTATAATAGAAGAAACTGATTCGGAGGAGGAGACAGCCGCAAAGCCGGTTCATGCGGAAAATGACGGCGACCAGGGTCCGGCTGAGAGAAGCGGAAACCAGAAGGAAGCACATAGCAGGGATCAGAAGAAAGAAATGAGAAATAACGATATTTTCGATTCCGACGAGGATGAAGAGGGTGCTGGTCTTCCTGACAGACGGGAAGAAAAGGACGAAGATAAGAAGCAGGCCGAGCTTAACAGGGCCAATGTTCTAAGAAGAGAGATAGAGAGGAATGCCTCCATTAAGCTTCCGGTAGAGGATATAAGAAATGCCGAGAATCACCCTCCGGTAAAGAGGGAAACCGGGGCTATCCCCGCAGTTCCCGGGGTGAACAAGGTTAAAAGGAGACCGGTTCCTTCGGGACAGGAAGGCAATGCTCCCGCAGGAGAGGAAGCGGCAAAGGAAGCAGCGCCCGGTGCACCGGTAAACACAGCTCAGAGAAGGAGAGGCGTACCGGCAGGGGAGACTAGGCCCAAAATTGCAAAGGGTGAAAGACCTTCCATGCCTCCGGTCAATATACCGGCAAATCTGCCGGCCAATGCCGCGCCGGGTACTCAGGCAGCAGGCCCTCTCGACACAAGAGGAAAGCGCCCCGTGCCTAAAAGACCCGGGACACTTCAGGATCCTGCCGCTGCAGGAAAGAGCCAGGCACCGGGACAGGAGGTCAAGGCCAATCAGCAGATAAGGACAGTCAGGAATGCAAATACACTCGGAGTGCGTCCTTTAAAGCCCAACGGGAAAGCCGGACAGGAGAATACCGACAATACCGTTATATTGACGGCTGCAGCAGGCGCGGCCACCGCTGCTCCGGCAAGACCCAGGAAAAAAGTTCCTGAAAGACAGACGGGAACAGAGAAAAAGAAGGAAGCCGGCAGAAGGGAATTTGAAAGCAGGCGCAGAAATCTCAATGAAGATGATTTCAAGGAGAGCTCCTTCCCTATTCAGATAATATCCTACGTCGCTGTGGCGATAATAGTTATAATTGCGCTTATATGCGCCTTCAGAGGGATTGAGTTCAACAAGCTCTCTCCGCTGGTACTGGGTATAATTTCGGTAATCATGGTGGTTATGGGTATTTTTCTTGGTATGATACCTTCCTTTATAACGCTCCTTATTTCCGCGGCAGCCCTTGTTGCGGGAGCCCTTACAGGCTTTTTCTCAGAGGTCGTGTCTGCACTGGTAGTGCTGCTTGCGACGGTTACTGCGCTTAAAGGGAGAAAAGGGTGATGCATAAGCTTTGGGGCGGCAGGTTTCAGGGAAGTATTGACGACCGGGCTTTTGAATTTAACGAATCCCTAAGCTTTGACAAGAGACTATATAAAGAGGATATAAGCGGAAGTATCGCACATGTGACCATGCTGGGCAAGTGCGGTATCTTAAGCGAGGAGGACAGCGACCTAATAATCAAGGGGCTGTCGGGGATACTTTCCGATATAGAAGACGGAAGCCTCGCCATAGAGGGAAACTATGAGGATATTCACAGCTTTGTGGAAAGCGTGCTGACCGAGCGTATCGGAGAGGCTGGAAAGAGGCTGCATACCGGAAGGAGCCGCAACGACCAGGTGGCTTTGGATATGAAGCTCTATATCCGCAATACTATTGATGCTTTGGATGAAAACCTTAAGGACCTTATGAAGATCCTTTTCAGGCTCATCGAAGAAAACGAAGAGACATATATGCCGGGCTTTACACATCTGCAGAAAGCCCAGAGCGTTACCCTTGCACATCATCTGGGTGCCTATTTTGAAATGTTCATGCGCGACAGGGACAGGTTCCATGATATCAGAAAGAGGCTCAATTCCTGTCCTCTTGGGGCGGGAGCTCTTGCAGGAACGACCTATCCCCTGGACAGAAATATGACGGCCACCCTTCTTGAATTTGACCAGCCTACGAGAAATTCCATGGATTCGGTATCCGACAGGGACTATTTAATAGAGTTCCTGGGAGCTTTAAGCATTATAATGATGCACTTAAGCCGTTTTTCGGAAGAGGTCATTTTATGGAACAGCGATGAATACCGTTTTGTGGAGATTGACGACAGGTTTTCCACTGGCTCCTCCATAATGCCCCAGAAGAAGAACCCGGATATAGCGGAGCTGGTTCGCGGCAAGACCGGGCGGGTTTATGGCTCTCTTATGAGCCTGCTTACGGTGATGAAGGGAATTCCTCTGGCCTATGACAAGGATATGCAGGAGGATAAGGAGCCGGCTTTCGACGCCATAGATACCGTGCAAAGCTGTATCGTCCTCTTCGGTGCGATGCTGGATACGATGAAGTTCAATAAACCCAAGATGGAGGCCAGCTCCAAAAAGGGCTTTACGAACGCCACGGATGTTGCGGATTACCTGGTGAAAAAGGGAGTTCCCTTCAGGGATGCCCATTCCATCTCGGGAAGACTGGTTTTAAAATGTATAGACAGGCACTGCTCATTGGATGAGCTGAGGCTCGAGGAATTGAGGGAGGAAAGCGACAGCTTCGAGGAGGACGTGTACGAGGCAATTTCGCTAAATACCTGTGTGGAAGCCAGAAAGACACAGGGAGCGCCTTCAAAGGATTCCATGGATGAAGTAATAAGAACATACAGGAAATATCTGGAGGAATAGATTAGTCGGCTGAAGGGCATTTTCTGCGGCCGCGTGAGGAGCGGAGCTTTAGGGAGCTCCGGCAAGGAGGAGATTATGGAAAAAAAGTTGAAATGTGCCATTTTGGGCGGCACGGGTATGGTTGGTCAGAGATTTATATCGCTGCTTGAAAACCATCCCTGGTTTGAGGTAAGCGTTATAGCGGCCAGTCCCAGGAGCGCCGGAAAGAAATATTCCGAGACGGTGGAGGGACGGTGGAAGATGGACACTCCGATGCCGGAGGCCGTAAAGGATATTATCGTAAGAGACGTAAGCCGGGTGGAGGAAGTGGCAAAGGATGTGGATTTTTGCTTCTCCGCCGTGGATATGAGCAAGGATGAGATACGCGCCATCGAGGAGGCCTATGCAAAGACGGAGACCCCTGTTGTTTCCAATAATTC
>CAMNBW010000073.1 GCA_946533525.1 uncultured Lachnospiraceae bacterium | reverse complement strand
TGCCGTTTTACGGCGTAAGGCCGGGGCATATAATATCGAAAAAGACAGCACTTGCAGCGGGCTTTGAGCCGGCATTCTCCGAAGTTTACATAAAACAGGAAACGCGGGGACGGGGATGTTGACTAGGATGTTGATAAAAATGTCTGCTTGACAATCATCTTTGGTTTGTGTAATATATTTCTGCTGTTAAAAGCTGCGTGCGTAGCTCAGCTGGATAGAGCGTCTGGCTACGGACCAGAAGGTCGTGGGTTCGAATCCTGTCGCACGCACTTAGAAAAAGGGGAAGTCCGGTAAGTACCGGGCTTCTTTTTTGTTATACATTCTTTGCTTCTCTATACTTTCTTAGTCTTTTGTTTCCATAAAAAGGTGAAGTGTGATATAATTTTAAGGATTTTGGTGTTTTGGAGATATTAAGGTGAAAATCAGGAATTTCGAGAGTTTGAAATTCGAACTGAATACAAAAAATATATTGTTTATGGTGCTGGGGATAGTGCTGAATCTCGGGATGAGGTTTTTTACCCAGGCTATTCATGCCCCGTTTTGGCTGGATACGGTGGGGACGGCCTTTATAGCCTGCTACATAGGAGCTGTGCCGGGAGCGATAGTGGGAGTCGTCACCAATCTGATTATCATGATAGGCGAGCCAATAGCCGGTTTTTATGCCCTGACACAGATAGCCGTGGCTTTCATTGTCGGAAGGATGTATCCGAAGAACAGGGATGTATTTTTGATAGTCTGTACTGCGGTGATAGCCGGAATAGGGGCGGTCGTCATATCCGTGCCGCTCAATATGCTGTTCTACGAGGGCTATTCAGGGAATATATGGGGCGATGCCCTTTTTGATATGCTTAGCGCAGAAGGGCTGGGGAAGCTTTCGTGCTGCATAGCCGGTGAACTCTTTCTGGATATGCCGGATAAGCTGCTGACCCTGTTTGTCGCTTCAGGGATGGTGCATATTGCGCACCGCAAATTCGGGATCCGGGAATTTGTGGACGTTGCGGAAGAAGAGGATATGGATCCGACAGACGGCGACGAAGCGCAGGAGGAGAATAAGGGGGGCGGCTTTAAAGGGGGCATGCTGATGCTCTTTGCCCTGCTGCTTTCGGCGCTTATAGCATTTCTGCCCGTTCGCGCCTATGCATCCGCCATGGCTGTGGACGACACAAATCCATATGAAAACGAGGATTTTTCAGCCGAATACAATGCGACTCTTTACAACACCGATTCCGGCATAAACTGCGCGGAGATAAATGCCATCGCCCAGACGGGAGACGGCTATCTTTGGGCGGGAAGCTATGCGGGGCTTTACAGGAGCACGGGGCGCGGCTTTGAGCCGATAACCATAGACGAGAGAATAAAGAATGTTATGGCTCTGTTTACGGACTCATTGGGAAGGCTGTGGATAGGGACCAATGACAGCGGGGTATGCTGCTATACGCCGAAAACCGGAGAAATAGGGTTCTATGATATTAGTTCCGGCCTTGCGTCGAATTCCATAAGATGTATCACGGAGGACAAGGACGGGAATATCTACCTCGGGACCAGCAGCTTTATTTCCATTATCTCAAAGTCCGGCGGCGTGACTACCCTGTCGCAGCATGAGAGGCTGACCTTTGTGCGCAGCCTCATTTATTCCAAAGGCAATGACATGATAGTGGGCGTTGCGAATAACGGGATATTCTTCGGCTTAAGAAGCGGGCGCATAGTATTTAATATCGAGGACGAAAGCGAAAATGAGGAGTACCAGACGGTGTGCGACACCACCGACGGGGAATTCCTACTGGGTACTTCGGGAGAAGTCCTTGTACGGGCTGCGTTCGACGGGGGACAGGTCGTCATACAGGGGACCAAGGATGTAGCCGGCCTCAGGTCTGTCAGCCGGATAGTATTTGACGAGCTTTCGGGTTCATATTTTCTCTGCGGCAACATGGGCCTGGGCTATCTGGACAGCTCGATGATCTATAGGGAGATACCGGTGGACGGCTTTAACTCGGCAATATCGGACGCGGTCCGGGATTATCAGGGAAATGTCTGGTTTACGTCCAGCAAGCTCGGGATACTCAAGCTTTCCAGAAATCCGTTTTTGAACGTCTCCATTAAGGCCAATCTCGGAGAACACGCGGTGAACGCCATAGCCGAAAGGAACGGCGAGCTGTTCATCGGAAGCGACGATGGTCTTATGGTTGTAAATAAGAAGGATCTGAGCAAGGTCAACTATCAGGAATATTCTTCCCTGGAAAACGAGAGGATAAGGGGAGTTTTTAAGGACAGCTCCGATAATATGTGGATCTCCACATACAGTACGGCGGGGCTCGTGTGTATAAGTCCTTCAAGGAGGATAACGGAGTACAACGAGAGCAGCAAGGGTACCATGGGAAGCCGATTCCGCTCGACTATAGAGCTAAAGGACGGCACAATAGTCGCTGCCAGTACCCAGGGTATTACCTATATCAAGGATGGGCAGGTCGTTCACACCCTCGGTGAGGAGGACGGGCTTACAACCTCGCAGATATTATGCCTTTATGAAAAGGCCGACGGAACGCTTCTGGCAGGAAGCGACGGGGGCGGAATATACATCATCCGCGACGGGAAGATCACCGACGTCATAGACGAAGACGACGGGCTCAACACTCTCGTTGTAATGAGGATAGTGGAGTATAACGAGGGCTTCTTCTATGTTACCAGCAACGCCCTTTATTACGAAAAGGACAGAAAAGTAAAGCAGCTTAGCAAGTTCCCGTACAGCAATAATTATGATGTTATAATCAACGAGCCTGACGTGTGGGTGCTGGGAAGTGCGGGAATATACATAGTTGATGTCGGGGAGCTCATAGCCAACGAAGAATACGATGCAGAGCTTTTAAATAAGCAAAGGGGCCTGGATACGACCCTGACGGCAAACTCCTGGAACTATGTGGACGAGTACCAGAATCTATATCTATGCGCGACTACCGGCATAAGGCGGGTTTCCCTTGTAAACTACAACAAGCATGAAGACAATTACACCATCGCCATAAACCGGATAGTCTGCGACGGAGAGATAATAAAGGTTTCGGACGACGGGATATATGTACTTCCCGAAGCGGCAAAGAGGGTGGATATATACCCGGCCATACTTAATTACACCCTTTCAAATCCGATAGTTCATACCTATATGGACGGCTTCGATGAGGTCGGGGTGACGGTCCAGCAAAACGAGCTGGAGAATATAACCTATACCAATATTCCCCAGGGTCACTATACCTTCCATGTGCAGATCGTGGATTCCGCCGCAAGGAGCCTCGTGAGGGATCTTATCGTTCCCATAAGGAAGCAGGCGCAGTTTTACGAGCATACTTATTTTAAGGCATATCTTCTGTTCGTTATTATGATCGCGGTCATCATCTTTACCTGGCTAATCTCAAAATACAGTTCCCTTTCCATTATAAGAAGGCAGTACGACGAGATAAGGATAGCCAAGGACGAAGCGGATACGGCGAACCAGGCCAAGAGCCGTTTCCTTGCGAATATGTCACATGAGATCCGTACCCCCATAAATACCATAATGGGTATGGATGAGCTTATATTGAGGGAACGGGATATATCTCCGGTGGTAGAAGGCTATGCCAGAGATATTCGGGATGCGAGCACCTCCCTTCTTTCGATAATCAACGACATACTGGATTTTTCGAAGATCGAATCCAACAGCATGACAATAGTCAACCGGGAGTATTCCACCGCCCATCTTTTAAGC
Organism: uncultured Lachnospiraceae bacterium; assembly: GCA_946533525.1. Classification (GTDB taxonomy): domain Bacteria; phylum Bacillota; class Clostridia; order Lachnospirales; family Lachnospiraceae; genus NK4A144. The sequence continues at coordinate 3,559 of CAMNBW010000073.1, read as the reverse complement.
GAAGCCTGCAAGATGACAGAGATCTCCGCAAAGTCGAAAAATCTCGAGTTTATTACGGATTTTGACGAGAGCCTCCCGTCCATCCTCTATGGAGACGATGTGAGGATAAATCAGGTGCTTTTGAATATCTTAAGCAATGCCGTCAAATATACCGAGACAGGCAATATAACCTTCCTGGCGCAGGTCAACCATGTGGACGGCGACGAGATATTTATTACCTTCCGTATCTCCGATACTGGAATGGGAATAAGGGAAGAGGATATGGATAAGCTCTTTACCAGCTTTATACGTCTGGAAGAGAGAAGGAACGCGCATATTCAGGGAACGGGTCTCGGACTCAATATTACAAGACAGCTTCTCGTGCTTATGGGAAGCGATATACAGGTAGAGAGCAAATACGGACAGGGCTCGACCTTCTCCTTTACCATCAAGCAGAAAATAGTTTCCGAGGCGCCCATAGGACAGCTTAAAAAAGCGAAGATTAAAAAGACCGAGAGCGTCAGGTATACGCCGAAGCTTAAGGCTCCCGCTTCGACAATACTGGTGGTGGATGACAATGCCCTCAACCTGGAGGTAATAAAGGGCCTCCTTAAAGTCACGGACATAAATATAGAAACGGTAAGAAGCGGAGAGGCCTGCCTGAATAAGATAGTAAAAACGCACTATGACCTTATCTTCCTGGATCATATGATGCCTGAAATGGACGGAATAGAGACTCTGGAGAAGATCAAGCATATGGAGCATAAGTGCATGGATACGCCGATAATCGTGCTGACGGCCAACGCCATAGAAGGCATGAAGGAGATGTATCTGGAGGCCGGATTTACGGACTATCTGTCGAAGCCCGTATCGGGTGGAGAGCTGGAGGGAATGCTGGCAAAATATCTTCCCAAGGATAAGGTCATCACTCCCGAAGAGGCTTCGGAAGCAGGCAAGGAAAAGACCTCCGGGAATGACAGTGATGAGGAAGCGGACGACGCAGAGGACACTACTGATAATGAGGCTTCCGAAGAGCCGGAAGAGGAAGAAGAGAATAGGCAGGAGTCCGGGTTTAAATATATGAATATGGATGAGGCTCTTTCATACTGCGGAGGGGACAAGAGCTTTGTCATATCCATCGCGGCTCTTTATATAGAAGAAAGCGAAGAAAACAAAACCAATATAGACAGGACCTATAAAGAGGAAAACTGGAAGGAATTTGCCACCCTTGTGCATGCGCTTAAGAGCAATTCCAAGACCCTCGGACTATCAAAGATGACAGAGGCGGCGCTCAATATGGAAAACGCCGGCAAGGGCGGGGACGCCGCATATATAAAGGGACATTACGAAGATTTTCTTAAGCTCTATAACGAGGTTTTGGATGAGCTTAAAACGCTATAGGGAACGACAAAGTAAAGAGAGCTTTGTCGTTTACTATGGTAAAACAGCAAACGGTATCGGGAGAACCCCGCAGTTATTAAGGAGTAGATAATGAATACATTGACGCTTGAAGAGGTCATATCCATCGCCCAAAGCGGGGATTATAAAAAGATACCGCTTACAAGACAGATACTTTCCGATATAAGAACTCCCCTTGAGACTTTAAGGATAATGCAGAACATAAGCGACCACTGTTTCCTCCTTGAGAGCGTGGAGGATCAGGTCCAGTGGGGGAGGTATACATTCCTGGGGTTCGATCCGGACATGGAGCTTACCTGCACGGACCACAGGATGTGCGTAAATGCCGGGGGACGAATAAGGATGATGACAGGTCACCCCGCAAAATATATCCGGCAGCTAATACGAGAGAACCGCGCCCCGAAATTAAAAGGGATGCCGCCCTTTACCGGAGGGCTGGTCGGGTATTTCAGCTATGACTATATAAAATATTCGGAACCCGGACTGAAGCTTGACGAAAAGAATGAGTACGGCTTTTCCGATATGGATTTAATGCTCTTTAATAAGCTCATTGCCTTCGACAATCTTACCCAGAAGATAATGATAATCGTCAATATAAGCACCTCCAATCCCGAGATCCAGTACAACAAGGGGATGATGGAGCTGGATAATATTGAGAAGCTCATCGTAAGCGGAAAGCCCAGGCGGATACCCGACGGGAGGCTTTTAGGCAGTATAAAGCCGAAATTCAGCAAGGAGGAGTATTGCCGCAAGGTAGAGCAGGTAAAAAAATATATAAAAGAGGGCGACATCTTCCAGCTTGTGCTGTCCAACCCGATGCAGGCGCGTTTTGAGGGAAGCCTTCTCAATACATACAGGATATTGAGGACGACAAATCCCTCGCCGTACATGTTCTATTTTTCGGGGGATCTCGAAATAGCGGGAGCTTCCCCGGAAACGCTGGTCAAGGTAACGGACGGGGATGTAAGGACCTTCCCGCTTGCGGGAACAAGGCCCAGGGGCAAGACATATGAGGAAGACAGGCGCCTTGAGCAGGAGCTTCTTGCGGACGAAAAAGAAAGGGCCGAGCACAATATGCTCGTGGACCTTGGCAGGAATGATATAGGAAGGCTTTCGGAATTCGGAAGCGTCAAGGTTGAAAAGTACATGAGCATAGAAAAGTATTCTCATGTAATGCACATAGGCTCCGCCGTCAAGGGCCGGTTAAAAGAGGGCTTAAAGGCGGTGGATGCCATAGATTCGGTGCTGCCGGCAGGCACTCTTTCGGGAGCTCCGAAGATCAGGGCCTGCGAGATAATAAACGAGCTTGAGGGCGACAAGAGGGGGATCTACGGAGGCGCCATCGGATATGTGGACTTTACCGGAAATCTCGATACCTGCATAGGTATAAGGCTTGCGTTTAAGAAGGGCGGCAGGGTTTTTGTGCGCTCGGGAGCGGGAATAGTTGCGGACAGCGTCCCGGAGAAGGAATATCAGGAGTGCCTCAATAAGGCAAGAGCGGTGGTCGAGGCTCTGAAAGGAGGCACGCTATGATAATCCTCATAGATAATTACGACAGCTTTTCCTATAACCTATACCAGATGCTCGGAGAGATGGACCCCGAGATAGAGGTCATCAGAAATGACGCGGCTACGGCGGAGGAGATACTTGAAAAAGAGCCCAAGGCGATAATACTGTCGCCGGGACCCGGAAGACCCTCTGAAGCGGGTATCTGCGAGGAAATAGTAAAAATATGTGCGGGAAGGATCCCCATTTTGGGAGTATGTCTCGGACATCAGGCCATCTGCGAGGCTTTCGGAGGCATGATAGTTCATGCCAAGGAGCTTATGCACGGGAAGCAGTCCGAGGCGAGGCTCAGCCGGTGGTCCCTGCTGTTTAAGGGATTGCCCGAAAAGATCAAGGTCGCCCGCTACCATTCTCTGGCGGTAAGGCCGGATACCCTGCCCCGGGCCATAAGGGTAAGCGCGGTTGCGGAGGACGGGGAGATAATGGCCGTCGAGCATGAAAGGGCGCCCATATACGGACTGCAGTTCCATCCGGAATCGATAATGACGGAGGAGGGCAAAACCATCCTTAAGAATTTCCTTGCGATTGCGGACAGCTTTAAGAAGCCGGCGAGGGACAAGGCCGTTGTAAAAGACAAGACCGTCGTGAAGGACAG
>CAMNBW010000072.1 GCA_946533525.1 uncultured Lachnospiraceae bacterium | reverse complement strand
TAGTAGCCAAAGCTCGTGTCAAAATCTATCGAAGTAACAACCTCACCTGTCTTTACCGAATAGACCACGATATTAAAGCCCCTCCTGTTAATGGAGTAATCTGTTCCGTCGATGACTATCGAGCTTCCGCTCTTATCCTCCCCAGTTATATAGCCGGCGCTGGCGAGGGCAAATTTCCTTCCGTCCGAGGTGGTACCGGAATAGTCGAGCCGCTGGTCGGACAGATCTTCATATATCTCTCCCTTTTCGTCTATTACCGCCAGATAGCTCATCTGAACCGCATCCTTGAATTCGCCCGACAGCCCGAGTTCCTTTAAAAGCGCCTGCGACTCATCCGTCAGGGCCTCGCTGACATCGTCCTTTACGGATATAAATGTGATATGCTCCCCGTCGCCCTTTATTTCCTTAAGCCACTTTACGAATTCATCGAAATTGTACCGGGCCGGATCCGGAGTCAGAGTTTTTAATTTATATTCACTCCCGAAGTTGGTTACAAGATAGATCTCAACCGTGCTGTTGTAGGGATCTATCCCGGTCATATCTATATTACAGGAAAAGCTGGACTCGTCCATCTCTTCAAATTCCTGTTCACGTATATTTTCAGGAGCTTTCTGATCCCAAATACGCGCCACCAGCTTCTCTATCTCCCCGTGCAGAGCCTCCACATCCACTATATTAAGACGCAGCAGCTGCTCCTCGGGATGATAATACTGCGCCTCCAGCTTGGCCTTCGAAAGCATTCCCGACATATATTCATCCGAGAACTGCTCATAGGCAGACAGCTTTTCCATAAAGGCAGAGCGCCTGTTTATCTCCTCGCAGACCCGCTCAAAGCCATACTGCTCAATAAGAGTGGGCTCGTTGGAATAAAGGTTCGTCCCGAGTCCCAGCCTGTCGCCCTTAATTTCCACTCCCATTGCGGCAAGGGTGGTAGGGAAGTTATCCATTGTGGAAAATTCTCTTCTCCTGCCCTCATCAGCCCTCTTCACCGCGGAATTTATATAGGCGGTATAGGTCTTTCTCTGATAATCCTCGCTTACATCATTGCAGTAATCCGAATCCATCGTCAGATGGTCCCCCGAGAGAACTATTGTCGTATTCTCATAGAAATCCTGCTGCTTTATCCATTCCACAAACTCGCTGACCTGTCTGCTCGAGCAGGCATAGACATTGGAATACTGATCGTCAAAGTCGTCCCTGCAAAGGCGGCAGGGATTTCCGTCCTCAAAATGGGTATCCACCGTAAGCATCGTAAAATTAAACGGCTTACCCTCCGCCGAGACCTCGGTCAGCCTCTCCTTTGCAAATTCAAAAAGCTTCTCGTCCTCATAGCCCCAATCCCCTGATTTATAAAGGCTCGGTATCCATCCCCTTGAAACCGCATAGCCGTAATCGTCTATCTCGAAATTACCGTGCTGCTCAAAGTACTGCTTCCTCCCTCCGAAGGTCGCCTCCGAACCGATAAAGAGGATCTGGCGGTAGTCCTGCTCTTCCAGAATATCTCCAAGAGCCAGAACTCCCGGAAAGAAATCGTTCATCCCGTTTAAGGCAAAATTTCTGTCGTCGTCATAAGTAATATTGAGCTTAAGCGGAAGTCCCGCACTGGCCGCAAACATCCCTCCGGTTGTAAAGTCAGAGCAGGGCAGCACATAGCCGCCGTTTAAATTTCCGCCCTTTTCCGAAAAACACTCGTTATTTTTAGCCACCTCGGTCAATTCCGGGATGACGTTTTCCGGGAAAGCTCCCCCGCTCTCCCTGTCCGCAAAGGTAGTCTCCATGGATTCTAAGTATATATAGATAAGATTTCTCTTCTTTTCGGGAAAGGTTAGCTGGGCCTCCTCCGGGGAGGCATAGTTGTCTTCGATAAAGCTTGAGCTTATCATCTGTGAGCTAAGATATTCCCCGAGCTCGAGCTTATTCCAGGCATAACGCCCCGCAATCACTCCGCCGGTCAGGGCGGCGACAGTGCAAACACCCATAAATACAGGCTTTTTACGCCCCTTTATAAATATACAGCCTAAGATGAACAGTATCGTAATGACAAGCGTCGGCAGGATGCAGTTTAAGATAAAAAGTCCTATGAGCCCTCCACCGGTACCCTTTATCGGGGCTATGAGATGATAGACAAGCTCGTTTACATTGAGCTCCTTCCATACGGAAAAGACCCATCTTACTATTGCCGTAAGCAGTACCCCGGCCAATACAAGTATTGAACACAGGATACCCGCTAATATAACTAGCTTTTTCTTGACAGAAAACATATTAAACCCACTCCCGTCAGTAATGACATCGCTGCCGCCGCCTTCCAGTACCATTTACCTCCAAAATATACCCTTACCGTATCATCAAAGCCCGAAGGAAGCAGTACCCTGACCAGTTGGTTTTCCCCATAGGTCACCTCTAGCCTCCCGCCGCGGCTGTCCCTTGCGCAGTAGCCGGGATACATCGTAAGCGGCAGGTCTAAATACTGTTCCTTATCTGAAGGATTTGACGTCTTTAATGTCAGATTGCTCCCAAGCTTACTGTAGTCACTGATAAGCACGCTCTCATCCGAGGCCGTGATCTTCTCTCCCCTTTCTGTAAAGAAATCACTCTCCGTATCCTTTAAAAGATACTCCTGCGCCGCTCCCAGATAGGCGTAGTCCAGCTTGACATCATTCGAAAGCTCCACTCTTTCAATCAGAAAATCAGTCATATTTATAAAACCGAAAAGAGCGATAATGCCCACGATGACCAGGATGTTCATAATGGACGTCCTTTTTGTCAGATATATGGCTCCTATACAGCCGCAGATCATAAGCCCCGCAGGCACAAAGATAAGAAAGCGCCATGGAAACTGAAAGGCCGAAACGATCCCTTTAATCCGAGTCCTTTCGAGAATTTCCCAGGGGAAAATGTACAGCGAAAGGAAACAGTTCAAGGTTCCGAAGGCCAGGGCGGTTACGCCCAGGAGCCTGTACCTGTTTTCCAGTCTGACAAAGAGAAGAAAGGCCGCTGCAGTAAACAAAAGCGCATATCCTATGGCATAGGGAAGCTTATCGTTTATACCAATCTGTCCCGTCTCCTCTACTACCGTCCTTCCCTTAAGGTCGGTTGTGGATTGGAGCATATTGTTGGTAAAAAGCTGCACAACATCCAGTCCCTTACTCTTTATGGAATTTTCAAACTGCTTCATAGGAAGCCTGAGATAGTCCAGTAAAGGAACCAGGAAAGCCGCATTTAACGCAAGCGTAAGAGCTGCAAATTTACTTAAGGCTATGAGACGGTCCTTACGTATAAGCCGTTTAATAAAGATAATACCGAACAATAAGCAAAAGCATGCCGCTGCAAAAGCAGTCAAAAGATGCGATTCCAGCACTATGCTGTATCCCAGTGCCAGCGCTATATATCTGGGTTTTTCCTCCCCTTCTTCCTCCTTTAGAAAACTGTATATCCCCCATACCACAAGCGGCAGCCCGGCCATGGCGCAATACTCTCCCACGGCATCCCTGAAATATATATCCATTATCCTATAGGGCGCCAGAGTATACAGCACAGCTCCTATGACAGCCACATAGCGGGCCTTGAATATTTTAAGAACGGAATAATAAGTAATACAGACAGTCAGGGCGTTTATCATAAGGATAAGAAAATCATGTGCAAAGACCCGGTCAAAGCCCAAAATCCTCATTAAAGCCGAGGGATACAAAAAAAGCTGCGGATACATCTGTCCCGTGGCATAGCCGTATCCGTACATATGAGTGCTGTGCATCTTCGGAGGAAACTGTCCGCTTAAGATCGCCTCTTTAAGCCCTTCTATACGCATAACGTGAAACAGGGTGTCGTGGCCTATATATATCCCCCTGGCAAAAACCGGGAGCGAAGCTGTAAAGATAAGTACAATTAGACCTACGGTGAAGCTGTATTGCTTAACCGAGAATAATTCCTCCAGACGTTTCCGGTTAAGGAAGAGAATATCCAGACACAAAAATACGAGGGCCGCCAAAGCCGCTCCCTTATATCTGTCCGCATTCGTCTGTGCAGCAACCACCTTTTCTATGGTTAACTGCCCCTTTCCCGAATAGCAGATCGTAAGGTAAAGCGGGATCGAATTATCGGCAGAGCTTATGTGGCTGGTATGAACCCTGGAAACCGAAGGCAGCCAGGCTCTTAAGTCCTCCCCGTAGGCGGCATCCAGGTCGTTATAGTTATTGGTTCTTAAGGTATAGTAGTTTTGGTCTGACTCGGACTCATAGTAGATCGTCAGGTCATAGCCTCCCTTAAACATGCCCTCAGAATCGTAAATTATCATCTCCGGCTGCTCATATTCCACATTTCCGGGATTATTCACCGTAACTTTATTGCCCTCAAAGGTAAACTCGGTAAATTTATTTTCATCGGCAGGTCTGGCGCCCTTAAGCTCCACGCTCATAAGCTCCTTCTTGCCCGACAAAACAAATATGGCAATAATAAGCAGGAGCTCAGCGGCCAAGGCCAGGATAATAAACTTTTTTCCCTTTATAAAACCAAGGTTACTGTGCATTCTTTGTCTCCGGTCCGTTCTTAAGGATGTCCGGGTTTTCCGTCTGTTTAACTCTCCCCTGCTTTTTGGACTTCTCAAGGATAATGGAATATACGGCCAGCAAGATAAGGGAAACACAGGTAACTACCACGCCCGCAGGGTAGAGCGGCGTCTGATACCTAAACTCTATACTGTGTTCTCCCGCCGGAACAGCTATAGACATAAACATATCATTGGTCCTGTAGACCCGGCTTTCCTTACCGTCTACAAAGGCGCGCCATCCCGAACTGTAGGGGATCGTCATGCAAAGGAGCTTGTCCTTCTCCGCCGACAGGGTCCCGGTAAGCTTATCGTTACCGAATTCAACATTTTCCAGCACATCCTTTTTTAATTTATCCACCCTTTCGGCATAATCATCCATGGGATTTAGGTAAAGAGCTATATCGCTGTAATCGTATACGCCCCTCTCCTTAAAGGTAAGCCAAAGGGAGCTTTGCTGCCTGTCCGAATAGCACATATTGGCGATAAAATCCCGGCGCCCCGAGAACATGGAATTTGACTCGGTAATATATTTTATCTCATTTTGATAATCGTCTTCATTGACCGCTACGATAAAGGCCTTTAGCGGCAGCACGTAGTTAAGGCTGTCCGCAACGAGCTTTCTCTTGTCGTTAAAGGAAAGAGACATAAAGTCGGCCCTGTTGAACCGGTGGTTCGGGTCGTAAATCTCGTCCTTGCCGAAAAAGAGCTTAAAATCGTTGGCCGGCTTAAAATCGAGGCCCTTAACCTCGCAAAAAAGCTCTCCCCCCGCAGTATCACTATCCCCCGCAAGCTTAAGCTCCATTGCCTGATATTCCTCGGTGGCATAGATCTTATCTCCGATCTGTGCAAGCGCCGGATTGGTATTTACAAACTCAAAGGGGATCTTCCGAACGTGCTCCTTATAGCCCGCGGTTTGAAGAGAGGCAATATCCCCGTCCGGCTCTTCTATTACAGCCAGATCCAGCATGGCATTCTCCCTTTCGGCTGCGTTTAGCTTAAGCCACTCGCTCTTAGGCATATAGGCATCGTAGGTATAGCCGAAGGGCAGAAAATGCTCATTTTTATATATATCATACTCATCTTCTTCTCCGACAGGCACGCTTGTCATATAGGAAAAGCCGTAGGGAACCGGCTCCCCGCTGTCATGAGCGAGGGCGTAATATTTGACATTATCCAGGGTATTCAATATTGTCCTGTTGTCATAGAGGTTATATTTATAAACTATGCCTTCGTTATGCTCAATATCGTTCCTAAGCTTAAAGGAATAGGGATTTGCCAGACTCCAGTAAAAATCCGAGGAGGAGAGCCCCGATAGCAGGCCCTTATTGTAGCTATGGCTTGAATACCGGAAAAAATCCTCATTCCCGTCCTCTTTAGCCGCTGTCTGTATGGCAGCGGACACATCCGACCTCATCGTCTTTTCAATTTCCGAAAGCCTTATATCGTCGCTTATAAAATTATCTCCATAGGGCGAAAAATGCAGAAAGGAGTTTATAAAAAGACTGCCTATTAAAGAAAAGACCACCAGCTTTGTCCCGCAGCTTTTAAAGAGAAGCAATCCGCACACCAGGGCATAGGATAAGCATAGGCCGTAGAGGGTATAGCTGCTGCCCGTATCCGACGAAAGAACGCAAAGTAAAAGCAGGATGGAGGTCACAACGAAGATATATACCGCCTGCTGCCTGGAAAGAGCCAGTATATCTTCCCACATAACCACCAGGGCATAGGCCGAAAACAGGGCTATAACGAAATTCCACCTGTTGGAGGAATAGGCAAGGCCGTTAAAGAGTCTGCCTGCAAAGGGCAAAAGCACCGAAATACCGATCGTCGCCCCAAAGATCTTTAAAAGGGTATTTTTCCCCTTCCCCGCATAAAGAAGAACTATCGCCGCCAGAGCCGGCGCCGTAAGCCCTATTATGGTTCCGTAGCCTATATCCGCCTCCGGGTATGAAAACAGGGAGTTCTTAAGATTAATATAGAAGTTAAGCGGGTAAAAAAGCCCCTCGGAGGTCCCGTTCCCCATTCTGGAATTAATAAGGCAGAAACCGATTATGGGAAGGGCAATTACCGCGGCAAGGGCTATCCCCCAAAAGGCAAATACTCCGATCCTTAATACCGAAAGAACTATTGTTTTAACGTCCTTCCGGTACATAAATATAAGCTTTTCAAAGGCGTATACCACCGCCATTGCCGCCATTATCGCAAAAAGATAGATATTCGACGCCAGCGCAAGGGCCACCGAAATAATAAAAAGATAGGGCCTTTTCCCGTTGATTATCTTGTATTCTCCAAGGATTATAAGCGGCAGATATATGAGGGCATTTAATAAAATGATGTGTACAGTCACGAAAAACAGGGCGGCCGTAGACAGTGAATAGGCCACAGCCCCGGTGGCAAGGGCAATGTTCTTCCTGCCCTCAAGCGTCTCGCGGCAAAGGAAGATAAATACAAGCCCCGCGATATAGATCCTAAGAATCATCAGGAAGTCGAAAAGATGCACCAGATATTTTTGAGGACATAGCGCCGAGATGAGGTTTAACGGATCACCGACCCCGTAGTAGTGCAAAACATTTATAAAGTCCTCTCCCTCCCCCAGGGCAAATTCCCAGTGGGGTGTGTTAAGGCCCTGACCTGTGAGCAGACCTTTAAGGGCGCCCCTTAAATATCCCGAATAATAGACGAAGGCACGAAAAAGCTGATCCACTCCGTCTATAAACCAGACAAAGCTTCTCCTGTAAAGTATGTGCCAGATGAAAACGCCCAGCGCCGTAAACAGGAACATACAGGTATACAGCAGCCAAACATTTTCCCTTATCCTTTTATATATCAATTTCATATTTTCTTACTTTTT
>CAMNBW010000071.1 GCA_946533525.1 uncultured Lachnospiraceae bacterium | reverse complement strand
GGCGGTACTACTACAAAGGCCGCTCTTTTTGATTCAAAGGGAAATGAGATAGGCAAATACAGCGTCTCCACCGCCTCCATAGCCGAAAAGCCCGGCTTTGTTGAAAGGGACATGGAGGAAATGTGGGATGCCAACTGCAAAGTAGTAAAGGGAGTTGTGGAAAAATGCAAGGTCTCTCCCGAAGATATAAAGGGCGTAGGCATCTGCGGCCACGGCAAAGGCCTCTATCTTTGGGGAAAGGACAATAAACCCTTAAGAAACGGGATAATCTCCACCGACAACCGCGCCTATGCCTACTCTGAAAAATGGAAAAAAGACGGTACGGAAAAAAAGGCCTTCGAGCTGTCCTGCCAGCACGTAATGGCCTGCCAGAGCGTAGCCCTTCTGGCCTGGCTGAAGGATAACGAACCGGAAAACTATAGGAACATCGGCTGGATATTTGAGTGCAAGGACTATGTGCGCTTCAGGATGACAGGAGAGGCCAAGGCGGAGATCACCGACTATTCGGGAGCCCACCTTATGAACCTACATACAAGGGACTACGACAGAGAACTCTTAAAGCTCTACGGGATAGAAGAGGTGTTTGAGGCTCTGCCTCCGCTCTGCAGGGCCACAGAGGTCTGCGGATATGTCACGAAGGAGGCGGCGGACAGATGCGGATTAAGGGAGGGAACTCCGGTCATCGGAGGAATGTTCGACATCAACGCCTGCGCCATAGCCACGGGAGTCATGGACACCGATAAAATCTGCATGATAGCCGGAACCTGGTCCATAAACGAATATATCAGGAAAGCTCCGGTGTTGGACGGAAAGGTGCAGATGAATTCCCTCTTCTGCATGCCCGAATACTATCTTATCGAAGAGTCCTCCCCTACGTCCTCGGGAAACCTGGAATGGGTTATCCGCCAGCTCCTGCCGGAGCTTAAGGAGGAATTGTCTAAAAATAATGAGAGTATCTATGACCATATCAACCAGTGTCTCGAAGATGTTCCTCCGGAAGAATTCGTGCCCGTATTCCTCCCCTTCCTTATGGCGTCCAACGTACACGCCAATGCAAAGGGCAGCCTTGTCGGAATGAGCATAAGCCACACCAGAAAGCATATAATTCGGGCCATACTTGAGGGAATAACCTTCTGCCACCGCTATCATCTGGAAAAGCTTTTAGCTACAAGGGATGAGGCTCCCAAGGCCATCCGGCTCGCGGGAGGGATGACCGCCAATCCCAACTGGGTACAGATGTTTGCAGATGTAATGCAGCTTCCTGTGGAGACCGCACAGGCGGGAGAGACCGGAGCTCTGGGCTGCGCCATAGCGGCGGCCGTGGCTGCGGGCGAATACAGCTCCCTCGATGAGGGCATACAGGCCATGACAAAGATAGCCCCGGCGGTAATGCCAAGGGCAGATAAAAAGGCCATCTATGACAGGAAGTACGCTCTGTACTGCCGTCTCATAGACAGCCTTGACGGTTTATGGGATGAGATGCAGGCCCTTGTGGAGGGCCGATAAAAAGGGCGCCTCGTAAAAAGCTTACAGCGCCTTGAACTGGGCCACTGCCTTATCTATGTCGGGAGCGTCAAAGATGGCGCTTCCGGCAACCAGAAGGGTTGCACCGGCCTTTATACATTCGGGCGCCGTGGTCTCGGCCTTGATGCCGCCGTCCACCGAAAGGTAGGGATTTAAGCCCAGACGGTCGCATTCGGCTCGCAGGGCGCGGATCTTGTCCAGGGTCGAGGGGATAAAGGGCTGCCCGCCGTGTCCCGGGGTAACTCCCATTGAAAGCACTATTTTGAGATCCTCCAGGAAGGGGAAGGCCGCCTCGGCAGGAGTGTGAGGATTTAAAACAAGTCCGGCGTCACAGCCGAAGGCCTTTATGGAGGCGATGGTGGAGCGGATGCTGTTTAAGGATTCGACGTGAATAGAGATACAGCTTGCTCCCGCGTCCACAAATTCCTTTATATAGATAAGAGGATCGGTGATCATAAGGTGCACATCGAAGTAGGCTTCGGGCAGGGCCTTTCTTAAGCCAGCAAGAACCGGTATTCCGAAGCTTAAATTGTCCACGAAATGTCCGTCCATAACGTCAAAATGTATCATGTCGGCGCCGGCGTTTAAGACCTTGCGGCAGTCGTCCCCAAGTCGGGCAAAATCGGCAGATAAAACAGATGCGCTTAAAGCACTCATGGTGTTCCTCCTTTATTAAATGGGATTTTTTCCCCGGTAATATCTGACTTATAGCTCATAGCTACTACGTTCCCTTAAAATCTTAATAAATTGAGTCCAGTATTTTTTTCATTCCGCTTACAGCGGCAACTATATCCTCTCTCCAGGAAGCGTTACCCACGTCCCACATCTCGGTCACAAACCTGTATACCCCGAGCTCCTTGGCCTTTCTGATAACGGCTTCGAAGTCCACATGGCCGGTAAAGAAGGGGATCTCCCTGAACTTCCCGGGAACAGTCTCCTTAAGATGAAGGGCGACGATATGTCCCCGTCCCTCCTCCATATCCTTTAAAACGTCGGTGCCGTAGGTCTTTGCGGCGTTGGTGAGATTGCCCGCATCGGGATAGACTCCGAGGTAGGGGCTGTCTATCCTGCGGACGTAGTTCATTGACTTGCCCACCGTATTCATAAATTCGGTCTCCATGGTCTCAAAGCCCAGGACCACTCCATAGCGGGCCGCCATTTCCACGGCCTTTTGCAGGTTTTCACCAAAGAGGCGAACGCTGTCTTCGGTGCTGTCTTCATAATATACGTCATAGCCCGCGAGCTGGATTATCCTTATGCCGAGGTCGTCGGCAAATTCTATGGCCTTTTCCATGATCTCCATGCCGCGCTTTCTGGTCTCGGGGTCAGCCGAGCCGAAGGGGTACTTGCGGTGCCCGGAAAGGCACATGCTGCGAATAGGGAGCCCTATATCCTTCATAAGGGTTATGAGCTTCAGTCTTTCTTCGGCAGACCATTCAAGGCGTGAGAGCTTGTCGTCGGTTTCATCTATGCTGATCTCAAGGAAATCGTAGCCGCATTCGAGGGCGCAGGTAAGCTTTTCTTCCCAGGAAAGAGACTTGGGAACAGCCTTTTCGTAAAGTCCTATTGCGTAAGAATTCTTCATATTCAGACCCCTTTCTGTAACAAGATTGTACATTTTCAGTTATTATATCATAAGAAACATTATAAAAATAGTGGTTAAAAAGCGAAACCAACAAAAATCAACATAAATCAACAGAAAAACTTAAAATTTTTGTTGCATTTCATTATACTATGAGTTATTATTTAGAAAGCAGTTATTGCAAAACTTTTTAATGGGAGGTTAAAAAAATGGTTTTGAAGAAAATCGCAGCTATCGGCCTTAGTGCATTGATGGTTGCAACAATGGTTGGTTGTGGTTCCACCGGCGCAGCTCAGACAGGCGCAGCAGCGGCTGATACAGCAGTAGAGAGCGGCGCAGAAGCAGCAGAGGCAGCAGCAGACGCAACAGCAGCAGAGGCTCCTGCAGCAGAGGAAGCAGCACCCGCAGCAGAAGAGGCAGCAGCAGAGACTCCTGCAGCTCCCGCAGCAGGTTCGGGAGAGGTTATCGATGATGGCCCCGGCGCAGGCGTACATGTATTCATGTTCAAGTCTACCGGTAACAGCTTCGGTGATCTTATGTATGAAGGCTTCTCAGAGTATATGCACAGCATAGGCGAGAAGACAACATATCAGAGCCCTGCTGAGACAACAGTTGCAGCTCAGGTTCAGATGCTTGACGAGCTCATCACTCAGGGCGTTGCTTCAATCACAATTTCAACAAACGGTGACTCCGGTTACGATCAGGTGTTCAAGAAGGCTAAGGATGCAGGTATCCCGATCATCTCTATCGACTCTGCAGCAAGCCCGGAATATCGTCTTACACACGTAAATCAGGCTGAGACAAACGATATAGGCGCTTACCTTGTACAGGCAGCAGTTCTTATCAAGCTTGGCATTGACTATCCCGGAGACGGCAAGATGAAGGATACTCTTAAGACAGAGCTGGCTAACTACAGCGGAGATCCCATCAAGCTCGGCGTTCTTTCAGCAGGTATCGATACACCCGTTCAGAACGGCTGGATCGCAGCTATGGAAGAGGAATTAAAGGATCCCATCTATTCAGGAAAGGTTGATCCCACTATCGACAAGAAGTATGGTAATGATGACCTTACAGAGTCCACAACACAGGCTCAGGCTTTCGTTTCAGAAGGCAAGGTTGACGCTATAATTTCTCCTACGACCATCGGTATCGTTGCAGCAGGTCAGGTATTAAAGAGTGCTAACAGCGACATCGTTCTTACAGGTCTTGGACTTCCCAGCGAGATGCAGTCCTTCATGCCTGCAAGCTCTTCTGACGATGCATTCAGCTTTGTATGCCCTTACATGATGCTTTGGGACGTTATTCACCTTGGAGCAGTTGCAGGCGGCGTACAGCAGGCTATCAAGGCAGGCACCTTTGATGGTTCCGACGGATCCACCTTCACAATGGATGCTTTCCGTGATTATCCCGCAACAGAGTACTCGGGCTACACCTACAGCGATGGCGGCACGGCTGTTCTTGCCGGCACACCTTATGTATTCTATAAGGACAACATGGCTGAGTGGGTTAACGTACTGTAATTTTAAGTTGCAATATAGTTTAACTTAGTCTAAAAACAGGGGCGTTTGGAATTTCGTAAGAAAACCGGACGCCCTTTTTATTCCTTAAATTTTTTATAAAATATTTGCTCAAAAATTGCTTAAAACAATGAAATCGGTTATAATTTCCACGTATGTCCTTTAAAGGGCACGGAGGAGAAAATGGATAATAACGAATACGAGCTTTACAGAACTGTAAGCATAAGAGAAAAGGAAGAGCTTCAAAGACGGCTTGTGAAGGCCCGCTGCTCCTACCTTGAAAAATGGAAGAAGCTTTCGATCTTCAAGAGAAGGGATTTCGGAGGGGCAAAGGAGGTCTGTGTAATATACGTTAATTCAAATCAACGGGAACAGGCCGATGCTGTTTTGGAAGAGTTCCTCAATATGCGTGAAACCAGGCGCAGAAAGCGCCGGGGGACAGGCGGCAGACGCTCTCCCGAGGATAGAAGGGAAGCAAGGAGAGTGGCTCAGAGACGGGAGGAAAGAAGAGAACCCACGCAGACCGAGACCATATCCGTGGAGAGGGTGAGTCCCGCTTCCTACGATCCCTACAGCAACGGAGAAGAGATTTCCGAAAGCGCTGCTGCGGGGCGCTATGCCAGTGTAAGACCCTCATATATTTCCGGCGGCAGCGAACCTCAGGACGAGGAAATGTATCGCGAGGAAGAGCCCGAAAACAGCCGGGAAGGATATGTGCTCGGGGATGAATATGCTGAGCTGGAATATGATGAGGAGAGCGAGGAAGCCCCCTACGAAGACGAGGGAGCTTATACGGACGCTGAATTTGAAGACGATTACAGCGAAGATGAGGACGGATACGCCTACGACGAAGAGGACGAGGCGCTCTTTGACGATGATTTCGATGATAATGACATCTATGAGGACGAGCCCCAGTACGGCGAAAGAAGGGTCATGCTCATAAATGAAGAAGACAATGACGACGGATACTTTCTTGACGATGGCCCCAGGCTTCGTGGAAGCACGAGGGTAAGAGGAGGGGAAGGTTCCGATCCCAACAGTGAATTTATAGATGATTTTAATTTTGATTAAGGAAGGGGCTTGCCATGAGTGAGGTTTATGAAAAGCTTAAAGGCTGTTACGATGCAGTCCGTAAGATGACGGATTTTGAGCCGGAGGTCGCACTGGTCTTAGGCTCAGGTTTAGGAGATTTTGCAGACAATATCGAGGTTGAAGGCGAGATAAGCTATAAGGATATTCCGGGCTTCCCGGTATCCACCGCTCCCGGACACGTCGGAAAATTCATCTACGGCCGCATCGGGGATAAGAAGATTATCTGCATGAAGGGCAGGGTTCATTTTTACGAAGGCTATGCTATAAGTGATGTGGTGCTTCCCGCAAGGCTAATGGGCATGCTCGGGGCAAAGGTACTTATCCTTACCAACGCTTCCGGCGGGATAAATGAAAATTTCAAGCCCGGGGATTTCATGCTTATTACTGATCACATCTCTTCTTTTGCGGTAAATCCTTTGATAGGGCCCAATATTGCGGAGCTCGGAGTGCGTTTTCCGGACATGAGCGAGATTTACAACCATGAGCTTAATGATAAGATACGTGCCGCGGCAAAGGAACTGGGCATCGATCTGAAGGAGGGAGTATATCTCCAGACAACGGGGCCTTCCTATGAAAGCCCTGCCGAGATAAGGATGTTTAAGACCCTCGGTGCGGATGCAGTCGGGATGAGCACGGTCGTGGAAGCTATCGCGGCCAATCATGCCGGCATGAAGATCTGCGGAATTTCCTGTGTGACCAACCTGGCCGCGGGGATAGCTAAGTATAAGCTCACAGAGGAAGAGGTATTGGAGGCTGGCGCCGCTGCCGCACCCAGATTTAAGGAGTTACTTATTAAATTTATCGGAGAAATATAATAATGGAATACTTACCTTCGGATCACGTAAGACTCAGTGAGGACGGCAGGGCGGTGGTGTATCTTGACCAGTCGAAGCTGCCGTGGAAAGAGGAGTTTAAGAGCGTCACTTCCATAGAGGATATGTACGAGGCGATACTGGGACTGGAGGTAAGAGGAGCCCCCTGTATCGGCGTATTTGCGGCATATGCGATGTACGTTGCTGCGTTAAAATATGCCGACAGGGACTACGAAACTTTCAGGGAAAGCTTTCATAAGGACGGCGAGTACCTCAATTCATCCAGACCAACGGCCGTAAACTTAAGCTGGGCCATCAGGCGTATGGAAGACCTGGTGGATGCCGCAGGAGCCGCCGATGTCGGTCAGATAATCTCAAAGCTTAAAAAAGAAGCCGAGGACATTCACTCGGAGGATATAGATATGTGCCGCAGGATAGGGGAAAACGCCCTGGAGCTCATCCATGACGGGGCGTCGCTTTTAACCCACTGCAATGCGGGAGCTCTGGCGACAACGAGGTACGGGACCCAGCTGTCCCCGGTCTATATCGGCATGGAAAGGGGCATGAAATTTAAGCTCTATGTTGACGAGACGAGGCCGCTCCTTCAGGGGGCGAGGCTGACGGCTTATGAGCTGGTGCGCTCGGGAGTTGATACCACCCTGCTTTGCGACAACATGGCTGGGGAGCTTATGAAGGCCGGAAAGATAGATGCGGTGATAGTCGGGGCGGACAGGATAGCGGCCAACGGAGACACGGCAAATAAGATAGGAACTTCCGCTCTGTCGGTGCTGGCGAATTACTATCATGTTCCCTTCTATGTGTTTGCCCCCTATTCGACGATAGATATGTCTACGACCAGCGGAGAGGACATCGTAATAGAGCAGAGGGCGGCTGAGGAGTTGACAGAAAAATATTATGTTCACCGGATGGCTCCCGAGGGGGTAAAGGTATTTAACCCGGCCTTCGATGTGACAGACCACGAGCTCATAAGCGCCATAATAACCGACA
>CAMNBW010000070.1 GCA_946533525.1 uncultured Lachnospiraceae bacterium | reverse complement strand
TATGAGCAGAGTGTACAATTTTTCGGCGGGACCCGCGATGCTTCCGGAGGAAGTCTTACGGGAATGCGCAGAGGAGATGATGGATTACAAAGGCAGCGGCCAGTCCGTAATGGAGATGAGCCACCGCTCCAAGGTGTATGACTCGATAATCAAGGAAGCGGAGGCGGATTTCAGAAAGCTTACCGATACACCGGATAATTACAAGGTGCTTTTCCTGCAGGGAGGAGCTTCCACACAGTTCGCCATGATACCGATGAACCTTATGAAAAACAGGGTGGCTGACTTTATTATAACCGGACAGTGGGCAAAAAAGGCCTGCTCCGAGGCTTCCAAATACGGCAAAGCCAACAAGATCGCTTCCAGTGAGGACAAGACCTTTTCATACATACCGGATCTTACCGATCTTCCGATAAGCGAGGACGCGGACTACGTATATATCTGCGAGAACAATACGATATACGGCACCAGATATACCGAGCTTCCCGATACAAAGGGCAAGCTCCTCGTAAGCGATGTATCCTCGATGTTCCTGTCACAGCCCCACGACATCAGCAGGTACGGCATCATGTACGGCGGAGTGCAGAAGAACGTGGGACCTGCAGGAGTCACCATAGTTGTAATCAGAGAGGACCTTATAACGGATACGCCTCTTGAGGGAACGCCCACAATGCTTACCTACAAGACCCATGCCGATTCCGATTCACTTTACAATACGCCGCCCTGCTACAATATCTATGTCTGCGGCCTGGTGTTCAAGTGGCTCTTAAAGAAGGGCGGGTTAAAGGCCATAAAGAAGCACAATGAGGAAAAGGCTAAGATCTTATATGATTATCTCGACAGCTCCTCAATGTTTAAGGGAACGGTTGAAAAGAAGGACAGGTCCTTAATGAACGTGCCTTTCGTTACGGATTCCGACGAGCTCAATGCGCAGTTTATAAAAGAGGCGGAGGCTCAGGGCTTTGTAAATCTTAAAGGTCACCGCTCGGTTGGCGGAATGCGGGCTTCCATCTATAACGCCATGCCTATAGAGGGTGTAAAAGAACTTGTAAAATTCATGCAGGACTTTGAGTCGAAGAGAGGTTAAGAGATGTTTAAATACAACTGTTTAAATCCCATTGCAAAGGTGGGGCTGGATAATTTCGGAAGCGAATATGTTAAGTGCGACGATTTAAAGGATGCGGACTGTGTGCTGGTGCGTTCCGCAAAGATGCACGGGATGGAGCTGCCCGAGGGTCTTATGGCCGTTGCCAGGGCCGGTGCCGGGGTAAACAATATCCCTCTTGAAGAGTGCGCCAGAAAGGGTATCGTCGTTTTCAATACTCCGGGAGCGAATGCCAACGGGGTAAAGGAGCTTGTCATAGCGGGAATGCTCTTAGCGTCTAGGGGCATCGTGGACGGAATAGAGTGGCTTGAGACCCAGAAGAAGAATAAGGACGTTGCGAAGGACGCGGAGGCGCAGAAGAAGCAGTATGCGGGCTCCGAGATAGAGGGAAAGAAGCTTGGAATAATCGGCCTGGGAGCTATAGGTGTAAAGGTCGCAAACACCGCGGTCAACCTCGGAATGGAGGTTTTGGGCTATGACCCCTATATTTCGGTTGACGCCGCCTGGCATCTGTCCAGAGCGATTAAGCACGCCTTAAGCGTGGAGGAGATCTACGCAAACTGCGATTATATCACGATACACGTTCCGCTCATGGACTCCACAAGGAAGATGATAAATGCAGAATCCATAAAGCTTATGAAGAACGATGCGATACTTTTAAACTTCGCCCGGGACGAGCTCGTGGATGAAGAGGCGGTTGTAAGCGCCCTTAAGGTAGGAAAGCTTCGCCGCTACGTTTCGGATTTCCCCAATCCCACAACAGTAGGGCAGGAGGGCTGCATCGTTATACCCCATCTGGGAGCATCGACCGAGGAATCCGAGGACAACTGTGCCATAATGGCGGTCAAAGAGCTTATGAACTATATGGAGAACGGAAATATCAAAAATTCCGTGAATTTCCCTCCCATAGAAATGGGCGTATGCCAGACTGCCTCGAGGGTAATAGTATTTCACGAGAATAAGGCCAATACCATCACAAGGTTTTCGGCGATCTTCGGGGAAGCAGGCATAAATATAGCCGAGATGAACAATAAATCCAAGGGCGACAACGCGGTATCGATGTTTGATCTGGATACGGTTCCGACGGACGAGATCTTCGAAAAGATCCGTGCCCTTGACGGTGTTTACAGATTAAGGGTAGTAAAAGCTTGAAAGTCATGTCGATACATGACTTTCAACTTCGCATTGGTGTCGCTAAAGCGTCTCCAATGCATTTATCGCATCAGAAAAATCCTTCGGAATTTTTCTTCGCGAGCCGCAAAGAGCGGCAGAAAGGAAGTAATGGCAAATATCAGACCATTTAAGGCAATGAGACCTTCTTTAGGCGCGGCAGACAGGATTGCCGCCCTGCCTTATGATGTATATTCAAGGGAAGAGGCGAAACAGGAGGTTGCAAAAGAACCACTGTCGTTCTTAAGGATAGACAGGGCGGAGACCAATTTTGACGACGATGTGGACACCTACGACGACAGGGTATATAAAAAAGCGGGAGAGCTTCTGGATGAAATGGAGGAAAAGGGCTATTTCATCTCAGATGACGCTCCCGCTTACTATATTTACGAGCTTACGATGGATGGCCGTGCCCAGACAGGAATAGTCGCTACGGCGGATGTAGAGGACTATATCGGGAATGTCATAAAGCGCCATGAGAACACCTTAAAGAGCAAGGAGGAGGACAGGGTAAGGCATGTGGATGCTTTAAGCGCCCAGACGGGCCCTATCTTCTTAGGCTACAGGGCAAATGAGGTCATAAACGGCATAGTGGCAAAGGTCAAAGGCGACGACGCCTCAAAGCTCTATGACTTTACCTCCCGGGACGGCATCACTCACAGGTGCTGGAGCATTACCGGGGAGCAGGACGTGGCCGATATAAGGTCAGCTTTTGCGGGTATAAATGATATATATATCTGCGACGGACATCATCGCTGTGCCTCGGCGGTCAGGGTGTGCATGAAGAGGAGAGAGGCGGCCGGAGACTATACAGGGGAAGAGGAATTCAATTATTTCCTGTGCGTGCTCTTTCCCGATGAGGAGCTTAAGATATATGACTATAACCGCGTGGTAAAGGATCTCAATTCCCTGTCGGAGAGCCGGTTCTTAGACAGGATAAGAAAGAAGTTCATTATAGAGGAGCTTGGAGAAAAGCCGTACAGACCCGATTCCAAGGGGAAGTTCGGGATGTATATCGGGCATAAATGGTACTGCCTTACGATAAAGGAAGGCCTTATATCCGATGATATAGTGGAGAAGCTCGATGTTTCCATACTACAGAATGAGCTGCTGGCCCCGATACTCAATATTGAGGATCCGAAGACCGATAAGAGGATAAGCTTTGTGGGAGGCATAAGGGGTCTTGAAGAGCTGGTAAGGCTTGTGGACTCCGGCAAGTGGGAGGTGGCCTTTTCCATGTACCCCACGGATATACATGAGCTCTTTGCGGTGGCGGATGAAAACAGGCTCATGCCGCCGAAATCCACCTGGTTCGAGCCGAAGCTGAGAAGCGGGTTATTTATACATAAATTCTAAAACCTATTTAAGGAGAAACTAAAGCTTATGCAGAAGAAACTCTATGACCTTATGGATTGGGCCGCGATAGAGGCAGTCACCTACACGGAGGAAGCATCTCCGAAGTCTATCCTTGGTCCCAAAGCACATGGCAGCAATACTTTAATTCAGATCTTTGTACCCGGAGCCGAGGAAGTGAGCGTACATGTAGAAGGCGCTAAATCAGCTCAAAAATGCGAGCTTGCGGATGAGGAGGGTTTCTTTGCCTGCCTGGTAAGGAGGAAGCTGCCCTTTAAGTACAGCATCGAAGCGGTAACTGAAAAGGGAAAGATAAGCTTTGTAGATCCCTATCAGTTCCCCAATATAACCACGAAAAGAAGGATAAATAAATTTCTTTCGGGCTCGGACAATAAGGCCTATGAGCTTTTCGGCGCCCATTATACCGAGGTCAATGGTACAAAGGGAATGCGCTTTACGGTTTATGCACCGAGGGCAATGAGGGTGAGCGTGCTTTGCGATCAAAGCTCATGGAACGGAGCGATGTTCCAGATGGAAAACCTCTATGATACCGGGGTCTTTGAGCTCTTTATCCCGGGAATAAAGCCCGGAGACGTATATAAGTATGAGATAAAGACCCAGGACGGAAGAGTATTTTTAAAGACCGATCCTTACGCTTATGAATATGAACAGACTCCGGAGGCTGCCGGTAAGGCCGGAGAGAAGGAGGACTTTAAGTGGACCGACGAGCAGTACCTTAAAGGCCTTAAAACGAAGGACAGGCAGAAGAGCCCGTATACTATCTACGAGGCCTGCTGTGCCTCCTTTAAGGAAGAGGATAAGGAAGGCTCTAAGTTCAAAAACTACAAAAAGATAGGGAACGAGCTTGGCTCACATATAAGGTCTATGGGCTATCAGGCCTTGGAGCTGCTTCCTATAGCCGAGTATCCTTCGGATGAAAGCCTGGGCTTCAACGCTACCGGATTTTTTGCGCCGACCGGACGCTTTGGGTCTCCCGAGGACTTTAAATATCTTGTAAATCATATGCACGAGAAGGGTATAGAGGTCATACTGGAGCTCTCCATCTCGTCCTATCCGAAATCCGAGGAGGGCTTATATCTCTTTGACGGAGAGGCTCTATATGAGAATTCCGATATGAGACGTGCCGACAGGGCGGACGGGAACGTGAACTTCGATTTCTCCAAGCCCGAGGTCAGAAGCTTCGTTATGTCCAGCATCTTTTTCTGGGCGGAGCACTACCATGTGGACGGGATCAAGCTCTACGGGATCTCCTCAATGCTCTACCATGACTTTGGAAAGCAAAGCGGTTCCTGGCTCCCCAATATCTACGGAGGGAGCGAAAACCTGGAAGCGGGTCAGTTTTTCAGAGAGCTTACCGAAGCCTTCCATAAAAAATATCCGGGAAGGCTCCTTATGGCAGCGGACAGCTCATCCTACGGGGAAATAACCGGGGATACCTATGATTCCGACCATGCCCTGGGCTTCGATTACTGCTGGAACCTGGTATTTTCGGATAACTTAAGGTCATATATGTCCTATGACCCTCTCTACAGGACCCACCACTATGATGAGCTCATTTTCCCGCCGGTAATAGCGGGTTCCGAGAAATTTATCCTGGGCTTTTCGCACTGGGATGTTTCCGGGGATAAGGGCGGGCTCATTACCGCCATGAGCGGCGTTCAGGATGAGAAGGAATCCAACCTCAAATCCCTTCTGGCGCTGCAGTACACCTATCCCGGCAAGAAGCTTATCTTTATGGGACAGGACTGTGCAAAGGCTGAGGGCTTCGGTGAAGGCTTTATCTATTCCGATGCGCAAAATGAGTCGGAAAAAATGATTGAGGTATATGTTAAGGATCTTTTGAACCTTTACAGCTCCCATCCGGCCCTCTATGAGGACAGTACCGATAATGACGAGATCTTCGAGTGGATAAACTGCATATCCCCGAAGGAAAATATAATCGTTTTTGCAAGGCACTCCAGGGAGCAGAAGGAGACCCTCCTTATGGTATTTAACTTCGAGAATATCCCGAGGAAGAACTATAGGATCGGGGTTCCCTTTGCCGGGAAATATAAGGAGATATTCAACTCGGATGACGAAAAATACGGAGGCTTCGATTTCAGAAATCTCAAGGTAAAGCATTCCGAGGAGATCGAATTTGACGGAAGGAAGAATTCCCTTTCTATAAAGGTACCCCCGCTGGCGGTTTCCGTCTTTAAGTTCGAGGGCGAGTCATGAGCGTCAGTCAGGAAACCGTTTCCAATATCACCGACCTTACCGCGGAGTTAAGCGAGGTCAGCAATATTGAAGATGTGAAGGAAATAGTTGCCGAGGAAGGCGTAATAAGCAAGTATTTATCGACGCTTCCCGAGAAGTTCCTTCAGTTGGGGATAAGGGTACTGATAAGCGCCATTATCGTTTTCATCGGGCTTAAGCTGATCGGAGCCGTAAGAAAGCTCGTAAAGCATTCCATGGAGCGATTCGGCGTGGAGACCTATCTTATACACTTCGTGGACAGTGTCCTGAAGGTGGTCATGTATGTGCTGCTGGCGGTTATCGTTGCCGGAAATTTCGGAGTGAATTCGGCTTCCATCGTCGCGGTCGTGGGCTCCGTGGGCATCACCATAGGTCTGGCCCTTCGGGGGAGCCTTTCGAACTTTGCGGGAGGAGTGCTGATACTCATATTGAAGCCCTTTAAGGTGGGAGATTATATCCTTGAGGATACGCATAAGAACGAGGGCAAGGTTCAGGATATAAAGCTCTTTAATACCACTCTTCAGACCTACGACGGGAAAGCTGTAGTGATACCCAACGGCCTTCTGTCCAACGACTCCATTACGAATTATACGGGGCTCAACAGGAGGATGATAGACCTGTCGGTGGGTATAGATTACAGCGCCGATATAAAGAAGGCCAAGGAAGTCATATATGAGGTCATGAAGGAGGACTCCGCTATTTTAGAGGACAGCGAGCCTATAGTATTTGTAAGGAGCCTCGGGGATTCCTCGGTGGTCATGGGCGGAAGGCTCTGGGTGGCTGCGGACGACTATTTCCCCGCTCTTTGGAGACTGAATGAGAATGTAAAGCTGGCCCTGGATGCGAATAATATCTCTATTCCTTTCAACCAGTTGGATGTGCATCTGGACGGGGTAAACGGATCATGAAGACTAAGACGCTGGTGTTTGCAAATAATAAGGGCGGTTCGGGAAAGTCCACCACCTGCGCAAATATCGCATATTCCCTTAATGAGCTGGGACACAGAGTCCTTGCCATAGATACAGATATGCAGATGAACCTAAGCCTTTCTTTTTTCGAGGAAGAGAGGGTCATGGAGTTTAACGAAGGAGAGAATAACCTCTATAAGGGGGTGCTCCGCTCCGGGGATTTAGAGGACTGCATTTTTGAAACCCGATATGAGGGTCTCGACATCATCCCTTCCTCAATGCTCATGAGCGGGATAGAGGAAGTGCTGTATAAAAGGGGCGGCAGCAGGGATATATTAAAGGGGCTCTTAAAAAAGACCCTTGATTCGCAAAAATACGATTATATCCTGATAGACGCTCCGCCGACTTTGGGGTTATGGGTCAGGAATATCCTGAATGTTTCCGACGGGGTGGTAATTCCTGTGGAGGCTTCTCCATGGGGGCTCTTCGGTCTGGCAAATATGATCGACTATGTAAATGAAGCCTCAAAGTATAATAAAAAATTAAAGATCTGTGGTATAGTAGTAACTAAGGTGGATGTAAGGAAGAACTATTTCCACCAGACAGAGGAGCTGCTGTCGGATATGGAGGATATAAGGGTATTTAAGAGCTTTATCCGGGTGGACAGCAGCATCGAGTGGGCGCAGGACAATTCAATGCCTGTAGGCGCCTATAAAAAGAGTTCCCGCAGCGCAAAGGAATATCGGGAATTGGCA
>CAMNBW010000069.1 GCA_946533525.1 uncultured Lachnospiraceae bacterium | reverse complement strand
AAATCAGCGGATTCTTAAGCGTTTGTCAGATGGCCGACAAGATACTCAATGCAGCCAGGATGCCGATGCAAAATACAACGTTTCCTCCGATAAGGATCCCGATGCTTTCGTGCTTCTCCATGACATTTCCCGAAGCGGGGTCCAGATATAGCGGCATATGCTCTCCGGTCTTGAAGGAATTCGCGCTGCCTGAATTAATATTGCACATCCTCATGTTTTCCCTGCCGTCGATCTCGTAGCGGACTATCGGATAGTAGGTAAATTTATCCGCCTTCAGGATCTTCGTCCCTTTGGAGATCTGCCTCTTATAGACATCGACTATCTCGGAATCTATTCTTTGCAGGCCCTTGCGCTTGAGCAGAATATAATTTGCGATCAGGCTCCCGCCTACAAAGAGCAGAACTGCAGCCAGACACGCCATGGCAGCCACTTCGTTGCCCTGGTTTTCCTCGAGCGCCAATACAACTAAAAGCGCCCCTATGACCATCAGCACCCAGGGATTAAAGACGGACTCGTCCACAGCCTGCGTCAGCCTGGAATCTCCGCCCGAACCATCCAGATAGAGCAGAACCTGCTGTCCCTTGACATACTCCACCGGAGACTTTACGCTCCTTCCCTCCTTATGGTGGTTTTCGGGATTTACGAATTCTACGAACACATCGTAGTAATTGTAGACCTCCCTGTCCGCCTTATCCTTCTTAACCACGTGCTCGCAGCGAACAACGGCGGCTTCGACGCAGGCTCCCTTTTTATGGATCCTCATGTACTGCCTTACCTTGCCCGAGCCCACGAGAAAAATAACTATTCCCGGTATATACAATAAAAATTGAGAAAAATTTTCCATCCCTGCATCCTTTATATGGCTAAATCAATCTAATGGCACCAGGACGATCTTCATCCCGTACTGCCTGAGCTTCTCTATTACGTAAGGGTCAGCGGCCTCGTCGGTCACAAGGGTCAGCGCCCGCTCGTAGCTGCAGCTTCCGTAGGAATCGTCACGGTGCTCCTGCCTTTTAAGCTTCGTGTGGTCCGCCAGGATAAAGAGCTCGTTTCTGGTCCTGCTTATCATCGCCTCGTTAATACCTATCTCGTTTGGAATATTATACTGAAATTTCCCGTCGTCATAGACGGAGGCGCAGCCCAAAAATGTCTTATCCGCGGTCATTTCCAGGAGGTTTCGCATGGTAAGCTCGCCCACGAGAATATTATCGCGGACCTCTCCTCCGGCCAATTTTATGTTAACCCCTCCCGAATAGTCCTCTCCTATGGCCCAGCCGTTATTTGTGCAGACCATCACGTTTTTATCATTGATATATTTTAAAAGATTGAGGGCAGTACGGCTTCCGTTGATAAATATGGAATCCCCGGATTCCACAAGGGTTGAGGCGTATTCGGAGATCTTGTTCCGGCACCTTGTAATATCCTCGCTTAACCCGTTTAAGGAATACCCCTTTTCAAAGGATACTGCCCCGCCGTGAGTCCGCCGCAGGAGCTTTCGCTCCTCCAAAAGCTGCAGATCCCTCCTGACGGTCATCATGGAGATACTGTAGCGCTTTGCAATATCCTCCGAGCGGATCTCCCCCTGCTCCCGTACCAGATTCAGGATATTAAGCTGTCTGCTGTCCACATCTTTTCTGCTGTTTCGCATAAGTAAATCACATCATCCCGTCTATAAGCGCGGGAAGCTCCCCATAATCTTTAAAACTTTCATAGCCCTGGCTGTCTCCCCCCTCCGGCTTGAACCACAGCGCCTTCATTCCGGCCTGAAGAGAAGGCACTATGTCGTGCTTTAAGCTGTCGCCTATGAACAGACATTCCTCCGCCTTACAGCCCGCCTTTTCAAGGCAGCGTTCAAAGAGCTTTGCCGAGGGCTTCTCCTCCCCCACCTCTTCGGAGCAGATAAAAAAATCCACATAGGGCAGGACCTTCAGCTTTTCAAGCTTTAAAAACTGGACCCGGGCCGTCATATTCGTGCCTATTCCTATCTTTAAGCCCCTTGACCGGACATGCTCCAGTGCCTCCAGATAGCCATCATAGCTCTCGGCGCAGTCGATAAGCGTGTTCCAGTAAAGCTCATACAATTTCATGGCATGGGGATACAGCGGAAGGCCGCGCTCCTCAAGAATGGTCTTTAAGCGAATTAGCCTGTTGTGGGAGGCTGCCTTCTCTCCTATATACTCCATAAGCTCGTCAAAGACCCTGTCGTATTCGGCATTAAATTCCTCTGCCGTCATCCCGAGGTTTTCAGCCGCATAGCCGGCTATTGCCGCCCTCGCCTTTACGTTTGCCCTGTCGTAATTATAGAAGGTATTGTCTATATCAAATATTACCGTTTTCAGCATTAAGCTACCGCCTTCAAAAATTTTTATGTGACTCTTAAGAGCCGGACTCTAAAACTATACAATAAATAGTATTGGTTTAAAAGCCCGGCTCTGTTGTATTTTGACTAAATAATAGTTTTATATATCTTTACTACTCGTCGAGAAGCCCTGCCTCCTTGAGCCCTGCCTCTATCTCCTTATCGGACATAACGTTCTTTAAAGGAATGACCGTGGTATTGGGTCCCACATCCTCAAAGTTCTTGATGAAAGTCTTTGCGCAGAAGACCACGTCGTAGTTCCTCGCTGCGCTCTTTCCCTCGGATACCGCACAGTGCCTGAGTTCTCCGGGCTTAATGCTGTACTTTGTCATAACCTTCTTGATGGCGTTTTCCATCATCAGTGAAGAGCCTGCGCCGTTTGCGCAGCATGCAAGTAATTTCTTTCCGTCAAGTTTTGCCATAGTTAATATTTCCTTTCATTAATAATGTTTTATCGTATTTTACTCCCACCCGGGCGGCCTGAAAACCAGGACCGCCCGAATATTATGCAGCCTTTTCCTTGCTCTTAATATGCTCCTGATAAGCCTCGTAGTCCTCTGTTATAAGGAAGTAGCCCTTGGGGTCCATGCGGTACTCGATCTGGGGAATTGCCAGCAGAACGATAACCACGAGCGCAACGCCTATGTAGCCAAGATAGTGCATGGAAACCGTGAAGAGCGGCCATACCGTATCCCAGTCGAACATTCCGAGGTATCCGCCGTAATCTGCAAGACCTACCCAACCGGAGATAAGAGCTGCACCGAAGACCTGGATAAGACCCGAGAAGAAGGGGATTACCAGGCAGGCCTTCATTCCGCCCTTTTCGTTGGCAACAAGGCCGATGGTGGCATTGTCGAAGAATACCGGAACGAAACCGCAGATGATGATCGTAGGCGATCCCATAACTATAAGAGCGATGATCGCTATGATCTGTCCTGTCAGACCTGCAAGGAAGCCGAAGGTAACCGCGTTCGCATCGCCGAAGCCGTAGCAGACCGCGCAGTCAACGCCGGGAACTGACGAAGGCAGAAGCTTGTCAGCGATACCCTGGAAGGAAGCGGTAAGCTCTGTAACGAAGGTACGTACGCCCAGCTGCAGGATCGCCAGATAAACCGCGAACTGAAGCGAGGTGTTGAAGATATAGAAGCCAAAGTTCTCTGTCTCGCTCGTAGCGCCGGACTCGATAAAGAAGGGCTTTCCGATGATTATCATTATAATTCCAAAGAATACCGTCATCAGTATTGCGGTACAAACCATGTTCTCGTTGAAGATCGAGAAGAAGCCGGGCATCTCCAGATCTCCCACCTTCTTAACCTTCCTCTTGCCGCCCTTGCTGCCGAAGAGCTTGTCGGCAAGGAAGGCTCCGAGGCGGATACCGAACATCTGCTGGTGGGCGATGGCGAAGCCTGCACCCTCTGTAAGCTCCTGCATGGGCTTAACGGTAAGGTTTGAACCTACTGCCCAGTAAGCTCCGAGGATAACGGACATAACTACCATGAGGGCCACGTCGTTATTGCGAAGAGCGGGCAGGGCAAAGAGGATGAGCCAGTAAGCCGTTGCGGCCTGCTGCACCTGTACGTGTCCTGTGGTGAACAGTGTACGGCACTTCGTGATCTTGTTGAAACGAACCAATAGTATGTTTACGATGAAGGCGATGAGCAGGAGGGTCATAACCTGTGAAAAGCCCTTTCCGAATACCTCCTCAACTCCTGCCGTAACCGCGTTCTGTCCGTAATAGGGGTCTATTACGCAGGCGGTAAGATTGAAACGATCCTTAAGTCCCGCAAGGATCGGGCGGAAATTGCTGGTCAGTCCGCCGGAACCTGCGTTCAGTATCAGCATTCCTATAATGGCCTTTAAGGTACCTGCCAGCGTGTCGTACCACTTCTTTCCCATCAGGCAGTAGCCGACGAGTGTCAGGAAGCCCACCATGTAAGGCGCCTTCTGTAAAATATAAGTTGCAAAGAAATCCCATATTGCAGCTAAAATTTGCATAATTTTACTCCTTTCGTTATGTAGTGACAATTTGCGAAGCAAATTGCCAGAGTGCCTCATAGTGTTTCACAACGTAGATGGGCACTCGAACTCCCTTTCTAAAACTTTAAAACCTTAACCTAATCCTCTTCCTCGCAGGGGTACTTCTCCTCAGCCGCGAGAATATCCTCAGGAGTTCTTGCCGCAGCAAGCGCGTCTATCAGCTCGTCGTTGCAGAAGATCTGCGAAAGCTGCTGTATATTGTTCATATGCTCGTCGGAATTGACCGAGGAAAGGGTGAAGAAAATATTTGCCTCCTTTTTCTCGCCGTCCTCGTCCTCTCCGAAATCTATGAGCTCGTTCGAAACCATAAAGCCGATCCCCGTCTTAAAGGCACCTATGGGATTCTCCGTGGTATGGGGCATTGCGATATTGTGCTCGAATACCATGTAGGGACCGTACTTTTCGATGCAGCTTACTATCTGCTTGTAATAGTCCTCGGAAACGCTTCCGTCGGCCACCAGCGGCAGGGCACTCAAGCGGACCGCCTCCTGCCAGGTAACGTCCTTGCCGTCGATAAAGCTGTAGTGCTTTTTCTCAACTATTTCCTGTAATACCGTAGACATATTTACCTCCCATCTTTAATTACAGACACGACCTGAAGGGAATGTTCTGCGGATGCTCGAAGCAGTCCTCGAAGCCTCTGCGGTGGTGGTAATAAATCTTGTCCTTATCCTGGGGATAAACGTATTTGCCTCCCACCTGCCAGAAGAAGGGATGGAACTTATACTCGTTCCTGTCCTTTTTGAAATCGTAGAGCAGCTTTATCTCCTCGCAGTCTGCCTGGAAATTCGTCCATACATCCCAATGTATCGGGATGACCACCTTACACTGGAGATTTTCCGCCATTCTCAAAACATCTATGGAGGTCATCTTATCCTGCATACCGATGGGGTTCTCGCCGAAGGAGCCGAAGGCTACGTCGATGTCGTGATCCTTGCCGTGCTTTGCAAAATAGATCGAGAAGTGGGAGTCTCCCGAATGATAGATGTTTCCGCCGGGGGTCTTTACCAGATAATTGACCGCCTTTTCATCCATATCCGTAGGGCACTTGCCCGTCAGCTCCTCCCTGTCCTCACCGGTGGAGTCCGTGGTCACGATACAGGTGCGGTCAAAGCTGTCCAGGCAGACTATCTCGATATCCTTGATCTTTATCACATCTCCGGGCTTAACCGTCTTGCAGCGCTCCTCGGGAACTCCCCACTTAACCCAGGTCTCCACTGACTTTGCGGGTCCTATGAAGGGAACCGGTATCTCCTTGCCGTTTTCGTCCGTTGTCTTCATATCGCTCTGGATAACGTGCGCCGCCCACTCCGCGGACATGTGATCCTGATGATAGTGTGTCGCCAGCACCGCATCCACCTGCTTAAAGGCAAAGGGATCGATAACGAAGGGAACGTTCCTTAAGTTGGGCTGCATCATGCGCCCGCCGCACATATTTGCCATCTGGTGGCCGGGCTTCATCTTTCCGTCGCCGTGAGTCCTCTTGCCGTTTCCGCACCATAAGTCGATGGTGATGTTGGCGTTTCCGGGAGTCTTAAACCAGATGCCGGTGCATCCGAGCCACCACATGGCCACATTCCCCGGCTGAACGACTTCATTTTCAATGTCCTCGACTAGCCAGGTACCCCATTCGGGGAAGGTGTTCATGATCCAGCTCTCTCTGGTCATTTCCGAAACCTTACTCATTTCTCCTACCTCCTGTTTAAATAATGTTTACGTTGCAATCGCATTTCAAATCGCTTTTCAAATAAGCCTGATGTGTTCATCATAAAAGTTTTGTGTTCGTTTTTCAAGCTATTTTTGTTCGTTTTATGTTCGTTTTATCTGGCAGGCAGGCGGCGCCGGTATCCGTTTGTGCAGTTTTACCATACAGACATTCGTATCGTAAAATCCTGCCGTTTATGATGTTTTCAGGAACTGGCATGTTATTTTAAAGTTTATGTTCGTTTCTATTTGTTGTTTTTGCTGAATTTTCCAAACTTATGGTTTAGTTTATTTGTTCACTTGCTTCTGATTGTACTTGAAAAACGATTATATCGAGATTATAATGTATATATATTTTCAAATAAGCCGCTTGAAACGCCCATATTTTACTCTTGAGCAAACGCTCGTTAATTTCATTATTTATGTTCGTTTATAAAATTATTTGAGGAGGTTCAAATGAAGGTTGAAAAGAAGGTTATATCAGAACTGAATAAATGCTACTCCATGTCGGAGCTGGATTACAAAGGCGAACATTGCTTTCTTGTAGCTGCCGAAAAGCAGGATCCCTGCTATCTTTTTTCCGAGGACGGGGAAAGACTGGAAACCGTATGGGAGGAGCCCGGCGGAGTAATGACAATGACGCCGGTTCCCGAAAGGAATGACGGGCAGTTTCTGGCGACTCATAAATTCTATTCTCCAAACGATTCTCTGGAGGCAAAGATAGTAATAGTTACGCCTAAACATAAGGACAACTGGGAGGTCCGCACCCTCTGCAATGCCCCCTTCGTTCACCGTTTCGGGATCCTCCGCCGCGGCGGAATGAACTATTTAATAGTCTGCTGTCTTAAGACAGGTCATGAATACAAAAACGACTGGCGCTTCCCCGGCGCCTGCTACGGAGCTGTGCTGCCGGAGGACCTTTCGGGATATAATGAGAACAATCCCTTAAAGCTTACCAAGCTCATGGGAAATATGCTTAAAAACCACGGCTTTTCAAAGGTGAACTACGGCGGTTACGAGGCCGCTTTAGTAGGCTGCGAGGAAGGCACCTTCCTTTTCAGCCCTCCCGCCGTCGCCGGAGCCGACTGGGAGATAGAACGCCTCTTAAGCGTTCCCTCAAGCGATTCCGTCCTCCTCGACTTCGACGGTGACGGCCAGCCCGAGCTTGGCTGCATAAGCCCCTTCCACGGCAATTCCCTGGTCATCTACCACCTCGACGAGCACGGCAACTATGTTCCCCAGTGGAAATACGACCGTCCCGAGGCAGAGACCGAGATGATCCACGCGACCTGCGCCGCGACCATCCTCGGCAAACCCACCTGGGTAGTAGGCTGGAGAAAGGGCACGAAGGACACCATCGCCATAACCTGGGACAAGGATGCGGGAAATTATCACGTAGACTTCATAGACAGGAACACCGGCTGCGCGAACGCAATGCACTTTAAGAACAAACAGGGCGAAGACATCCT
>CAMNBW010000068.1 GCA_946533525.1 uncultured Lachnospiraceae bacterium | reverse complement strand
GAATTCAAGTTTCACTGAAACCACTCCGGTATCTGCGGCTCCTCTACCTGGGCCTTTACCAGCGGCTCAATATATTCCCGCCTCTTCGTAAAGAACTCCTTTAAATAAGCCTCGTATTTTTTAAGCCCCTCTTCGCTTGCATTGTTCGCATAAAATCTCTTCCAGGTGGAGGACAGATGGACCCCGAATTCCTCATGAATCCCGTCTATTATCTCTATCGCCTTCTCCGGCACCATGACCTCATCCTCAAGCTCCAGGAACTTCTTATAAAAATCCTGCCTGAAGCGGGGGGATTTCATAAGGTTGGCAAAGAGCCTGTCTTCATTCATAACTCCCGTTATCGTATCTCCGTCTATCGCGTAGAAGGACTTTGAATTGTTGTCGTGGATAAGATACCTCCACCTTGTATCGGAGTAGGGAGAAAGCCCCACCGTGCCGGACCTGAAGAGGCCCACATTGCTCCTGGGCCAGTCGTTGCCGTGGGCATTGTAGATATTTGCGGCATAGTAGACCATGAGGCTGTCAATATCGGTCATCGTACAAAATTCCTCGTAGGTCTCGTCTTTGTAAAAATCGTGCTCCTCCGCAAACTTCTCCAACTTGCTGTAGCCGGACAAAAATCTGTCGGCGTCGCTTAGCCAGGAATCCATCTTCACAACGACTGCATTCCCTTTCGTTATCCCGTAGTTATCCAGGAAGTATTTGTCGTCATATCTCTGCTGTATCCAGTACAGCCCCCAAAACTCCCCGTCGAGGAAGACAAAGGCCGGACGGTAGTCCACGGTAGCCACCTCCCTTCCCTTTAGGAGGCGGGAAAAGATCACGTCGTGATACTTATAGTAATAATCCTGCCCTCCGGGAAAAAGGGCGATGCTGTTCTCCCGGCCTTCCCCCTCAAAGAAGGCCTCCTTAAACTCCCCGCTGCCCTCGTATTCCTCTCTCGCATACAGCTTAAAGCCCTTCTGGGGATAGGCCCTGCTGTTCCTTCCTTTGATCCTGACTCCCACCTTTTGGGAGTAGACAAAGTCGTGCTCCTCGTCAAAGTATGTGAGGACTCCTTTAACCTCATACTTCCTGCCGCGCCCCTTGTAGTTGGCTCCGAAATATTCCCAGTCCTCCGGGAGCTTGGATTCGTTGCTGTCCATGTAGCTTAAGAAGTCCCTGCCCTTAACAAAAATACCATCGGATTCGTCGAAAAAGGCCGACGGCTCCGAATCTATGGAAATGACGGGAACCCTTTCGTATCCCTCTTTTTTATCAAAGCCCACAAAATATACCTTTTCCACGGTCTCGCTGACGTTTCCCGAAGGATCGATGGCTACGGCCTTTACTATAGTAGCCTTGTCCACGGGATCGTCCGGCACCGTGAATACGTTATCTTTATTGTACTCATAGGAGGTGGTTATGTCCTCCCGGTTCGCAAAGCGGTCAGGATTTAGCGAAGCGTCGGATATGCTGATGGGCCCCGTATATTTTATCCCATTGTAAAGAGGCTCCTCGGAATTTAAGGTGTAGTAGATTTCCGCTCCCTCCCCGGCAGTGAGCTCGAGCTTAAAATCCTTCCCGTAAAAGCCGCTCTCTGCCGAAAATTCAGGAGAAGGGAGGCTGGGTATCGGGACCTGCCGTCCCTCCTCGTTGCTGTAGCCCGGGGTGGGCTCCCTCGTCTCCCAAATAGCCGGTTCGACCCCGGTCCTCGCGTAGGCGACGTCGCAGGGGAGCTTAGGTATATCTGCAAAGTCCACAACTCCCATTCCCCCCTTGCATAAATTCAGCCTGTCCCCGCCGCTTATATGAAAATTAAAATAGCCCCGGTTCAATTTGTAGGCCCTGTTGCCGCTATATAAAACCCTCAGTATATTTATGCTGTCCCCGTCCTTTTCAAGGTCGAGGTTATCCCCCTTAAAGTAGCTTTCCTTGTCGTAGGCCACCAGCATATACTGTCCGCCCTCAAGGGTGACATCGTCAAAAAACCATTTTCTGTTGTTGGAAGCACGAAGAGAGTAGCCGGCAAGAGACACCGGTTCTTCGCCGGGATTGTAGATTTCGACCCACTCCGGGTATTCCCCGAAGCCGTCGTCGAGGGACGCAAAATTATTGACGCAGACCTCGCTTATAATAAGGCCTCCGGCTCCCCCCTCCCCCTGCTTAAGAAAGACAAGGGACATGACTGTAATTAAAATTAAAAGGGCTGCCAGCAATGCAGCAGCCCAATACTTTCCCGAATTATTTTTCATTGTCACGCTTTTGCGAGCATGCCGTCCACGAACTTCTTAATATTCGAGGCGTTTGAGATCTTTTCAAACTTATCTCCATTAACGATCACCAGCGTAGGGGCGGAGCTTACATTGAACTTCATGGCCAGCTCCGAATTTTCTTCCGCATCCACCTCAATGTATTTTACATTCTTAAGAAAGTCCTTTACTATCCGGCAGTTCGGACAGGTCTTTGTGGTAAAAAGGTATCTTCTTGTATGTGCGGGCTCTATGCTTACATCTTTCTTCCCCATTATATCCGAACTCGAAAGAATAGTCACTATGCTTGCATCAGGAGCCTTTTCCTTAGTTTCTGCCTCCGCATTGACCTCGAGGGCCTTCTTGCGCTTTGTCCTGTCCAGCTTCGAAGTTGCCGGGTCATAGAGAACCCTGTCCCTGTACTCCTGGAGCTTTCCGTCATTCCAGTTGGAGACGGGTCTGTAGTATCCGGTTATTCTCGAATATATCTCTGTCTTCTTTCCGCAGTGCGGGCAAACCTTCTGCTCTCCGGAGAGGTAGCCGTGGTCACGGCATACCGAATATACGGGAGAGAGGGTGTAGTAAGGCAGCCTGTAATTATCCGAGATTGTCTTAACAAGCTTTGCCGCAGCCTTCCAGTCGGGAAGCTTTTCCCCAAGGAAGGCATGGAACACCGTTCCCGAGGTATATAAGGTCTGAAGGTCGTCCTGTATGTCCAGGGCATCGAAAATATCCGTCGTATAGCCCACGGGCAGATGAGAGCTGTTCGTATAATAAGGAGTGGAGCTGCAGTCTCCGGCCGTGATTATGTCGGGGTACTGCTTCTTATCGTGCTTTGCAAGACGATAGGAGGTGCTCTCCGCAGGGGTCGCCTCGAGATTGTAGAGGTCTCCGTACTGCTCCTGATAGTCCATGAGCTTCTCTCTCATATGATTAAGGACTGCCTTCGTGAATTCCTGGGTCTTTTTGGAGGTCATATCCTCGCCTATCCAGCGGGCATTGAGTCCCGTCTCGTTCATTCCCACTATTCCGATCGTGGAGAAGTGGTTATTGAAGGTTCCGAGATACCTCTTTGTATAGGGGTAAAGCCCCTCTTCCAGCAGCTTATTTATAACATCCCTCTTAACCTTAAGGGAACGCGCCGCTATATCCATCACCCTGTCCAGTCTCCTGTAAAAGTCCTTCTCGTCGTTGGACAGATAGGCGATCCTCGGCATATTTATAGTAACAACTCCGACGCTTCCCGTAGATTCTCCCGAACCGAAGAAGCCGCCGCTCTTCTTTCTTAATTCCCTTAAATCGAGACGGAGCCTGCAGCACATGGACCTTATATCCGAAGGCTTCATGTCCGAATTTACATAGTTCGAAAAATAAGGAGTGCCGTATTTGCTGGTCATCTCAAAGAGAAGCCTGTTGTTCTCGGTATCGGACCAGTCAAATTCCTTTGTGATGGAATAGGTCGGAATAGGATACTGGAAGCCTCTTCCGTTGGCGTCTCCCTCGATCATTATCTCAAGGAAGGCCTTGTTTATCATATCCATTTCCTTCTTGCAGTCCTTGTAGCAGTAATCCTGATCCTCACCGCCCACTATGCAGGGAAGCTCCGCAAGGTCGTCGGGAACCGTCCAGTCCAGAGTGATGTTCGTGAAAGGAGCCTGAGTTCCCCATCTTGAAGGAGTGTTCACTCCGAAAACGAAGGTCTCTATGGCCTGCTTTACCTGCCTGTAGGTCAAATTGTCAGCCCTTACGAAGGGAGCAAGGTAGGTGTCAAAGGAGGAGAAAGCCTGGGCTCCGGCCCATTCGTTCTGCATTATTCCGAGGAAATTCACCATCTGGTTGCAAAGCGTCGATAAATGTTTTGCAGGAGCCGATGAAATTTTTCCTTCAATTCCTCCGAGTCCTTCCCTGATAAGCTGCTTTAAGGACCAGCCCGCACAGTAGCCTGTCAGCATCGAAAGGTCGTGAATATGTATATCACAGTTTCTGTGGGCCTGGGCGATCTCGTTGTCGTAGATCTCCGAAAGCCAGTAATTGGCAGTTATGGCGCCTGAATTCGAAAGAATGAGTCCGCCGACGGAATATGTTACGGTGGAATTCTCCTTTACTCTCCAGTCCTCAACCTTGACATAGGAATTTACAACATCCCTGTAGTTTAAAACTGCGGAATTCATGTTGCGGATATTCTCTCTCTGCTTCCTGTAGAGGATATAAGCCTTTGCAACGTCGGTGAAGCCGCACTGGGTCAGCACCCCCTCAACGCTGTCCTGAATCTCCTCTACGCCCACCTTGTCACTGCCGTTCTTCTCCTCAACGTCTGCAGTAACCCTTAAGGCGATAAGATCAGTGATGTCGGAATTATACTGCTTCTCGCAGGCAACAAAAGCCTTCGTAACAGCATCCGAGATCTTACTCAAATTGAAATCCACAATTTTTCCG
The DNA here is from genome assembly GCA_946533525.1 of uncultured Lachnospiraceae bacterium. Lineage (GTDB taxonomy): Bacteria > Bacillota > Clostridia > Lachnospirales > Lachnospiraceae > NK4A144. The sequence goes on along the minus strand of CAMNBW010000068.1, from coordinate 2,903 downwards.
TCTCGTTTTACTACCTTGAACATAGAAACCCTCCAAACCCCTTACAATAAACACTTTTTTTGATCTCCGGCCGGCCTCGCATATTTTTTTCCTGCGAGTAAGGAACACCGCCTTTAAAATTATGTAACCCGGCTTACCGGCGACCGGGTATATAATAACATCATTTAGGGTGGAGGTCAATCACAAAATACTATATCTTGTGTTTGGCCTGGAATCACTGGTTTTATCGGGTTTTCAGGAAAATATACTCCCTCTTTGCCGCTTCATCCGAGGGGTACTCCTTAAGATAGGCTTCCATGAGCAGCGAAGCCTGCTTGAAATTTGAAAGATATTCATATGCAACGATCTCATTGTATTTAAGAGATTGCATGATCTCATTGTTGGGAACGGCCAGCCCCTGCTGAAAGGCGCTTAAAGCCTCGTCATATTCCCCGTTGTCGAGTTGGCAAAGCCCCAACTGGTTGCAGATATTGGCGTCCTCCGGGAATTCCTTTAAATAGCTGCTGTAAAGGGAGGCTGCGTAGGACTTGTCCCCCAAAGCCTCATAGGTACGCCCAAGATATAGTATGACATTGGGATCCCCCTTGGAATTGTTCGCAGACTCCAGGCACCCCTTGGCATTGTCATAGTCTCCGAGCCAGTAGTATAAAACCCCCTTCTGGTACTCGTTAATGTTCTTAAGCTCCATGGCCGTTTTGAGATACCCCTTGGCCTCATCCGCATAGCCGGCGGCTTCCATGCACTCATATATGTTTATATAAAGAGTGGGGTCGGAGCTTTTATAGTCGATGGCCAGTTCAAAATCCCTGGAGGCCTCGTCGTACATGCCCTGGGACAGCTCCGCCTTCCCCCTTAGGAAATAGGCGTCGGAATTGTCCTCCTCAAAATCCAGTATGGCAGTATAGGTCTCGATGGCCTCAGCGGGCTTCCCGGACTTAAACAGGGCCGTAGCGAGATAGAAGGCCGTATCGTACTCCAGATAGGAGACCCTGCCTCCCGAAGCATTGAGGGCCTGTCTTAGATCCTCCACTGCCCCCTCATAATCCGACAGTCCCATCTTCGCAATGCCCCTGCCCCGAAGCATGAGTTCAGTATTCTCACCGCTTTCTTCCGCCTGCTGAAAGTAGGTAAGCGCTCCCTCGTAATCGCTGTTTTCAATGCACTGCATCCCGAGGTCGATGGACTGTGTGGAATTAAAAGTACAGCCGGCGAGCACAAGGCCCGCCAGCATGATGGTCAGAAACTTTTTTCTCAATAATTTTCAGCCTTTACCATAAAGTAGCTCTGAGGATGCGAGCATACGGGACAGGTCTCCGGTGCCTTCCGCCCTACGCAGATATGGCCGCAGTTTGCACACTGCCAGATAACCTCTCCGTCCTTGGAGAATACTCTCTCCTTCTCAATGTTGTCCAGAAGCTTCCTGTAGCGCTCCTCATGCTCCTTCTCTATTGCCGCAACTCCCTCGAAGAGCTTTGCAATATCCTCGAAGCCCTCTTCCCTTGCCGTCTTGGCAAAGCCGTCATACATATCGGTCCACTCGTAGTTTTCGCCCTCTGCCGCAGCCTTGAGGTTCTCCTCGGTGCTTCCGATACCGCCGTTTAAGAGCTTATACCACATCTTAGCGTGCTCTTTTTCATTCTCCGCTGTCTCTTCAAAGATTTTGGCAATCTGAACATATCCGTCCTTCTTAGCCTTAGAAGCGAAATATGTGTACTTATTCCTTGCCTGTGACTCTCCCGCAAACGCCGTCTGCAGATTTTTTTCGGTCTGAGACCCCTTAAGTTCCATAATAAATTCCTCCTTTATTTTATGGGTTTTCCCCAGTATTATCTGACTTACAGCTCATAGCTGCTCCGCTGCTTTTTATATTACACGCCTTTTAAGCGCTTGTAACCGTAACTATCGTCACGCTCTGTGGGTATACAAAACATAGCGGTCCCTCCCGCCCTCTTTCGCCTCGTACAGAGCCTCGTCCGCACAGGCAAAAAGGGTATCATAGTCCTCTCCGTGCCTGCCGAAGAAGGAGATACCTATGCTGCAGCTTATATGAACCGTGACCCCGTTGCTGCTGTAGTCCCTGCTGACCAGTCTGTTGAGGGATGCCGCCCTCTCCTCGGTTATAACCGGGGTAGTATGCTTCATGAATACCAGAAATTCGTCGCCGCCTACCCGGCCGACGAAGTCCGTCTCCCTGAATATCTTCCTGATAGAATTCGCCACTTCCTTTATGACCTCGTCGCCTATGGCGTGGCCCAGATTATCGTTGACCTCCTTGAAGTGGTCGGTATCTATCATTATCATCGCGTGGCAGGAACCTATGTCGCAGGTCGTCAGGTATTCCTCCACCGCTTCCTTTATTGTGACCTTATTTAAAAGACCCGTCATCCCGTCCTTCTCGGCCTGGGCCTTAAGCTCCTGCTGTACCCGCTTCTCCTCCGACACATCCTTGGCAAGTCCCACCACCCTGTAGACCTTGTCGAACTCATCCGCAAAGCTGGCATAATTGAGCCGATACCACTTATATATGCCGTCGGCGTTTGAAAGCCTGTATTCTACGGTACTCTTTACCTCCTGAATAAGGGCGTCCTTAAGCTTTGTGGATACTATATTGATGTCGTCGGGATGTATAAGGTGTGAAAGCACATCCTTGGCGGCAAATTCTTCTATCGGCCTTCCGGGCATCTTGGAGGTTTCCAGCCTGTCGTCCGTTACGCTGTAGTCGTAGATAATATCGTTGGTGGCCTCTTTTATGAGGCGCAAAAGCTCCGACTGCTTCTCAAAACGGCTGGTCAGCTCTCTTAAGGCCTGGATGGAGGTCACTTCCTCCGTCCGGTCATAAATATATACCCAGAAGATCTCCCTGTCCCCGTTTTTTACCAGTGTGGCAATATGACCCACGGACA
>CAMNBW010000067.1 GCA_946533525.1 uncultured Lachnospiraceae bacterium | reverse complement strand
CATACCGCTACCGTATTTGTCAATTTTGAGAAAAAGCCGGAAAAGGAAGCGCTTATAAAGGCTATGACGGAGTTTAGCGGAGAACCTCAGAAACTGGGTCTTCCCTCGGCTCCCAAGCAGTTTATTCAGTATATGACAGAGGACGACCGTCCCCAGGTAAGGCTGGATGTGGATTACGAGAGAGGCTTCGGCATATCCATAGGCAGGCTTCGGGAGGACACTATCTTTGATTATAAGTTCGTAGGCCTTTCACACAATACCGTGCGCGGAGCCGCGGGCGGCGGATTGCTTTGTGCCGAGCTTCTTAAAGCGAAGGGTTATATAGGTTATAAGTAATAATTAATGGGTAAAACTTTAATCATTACCGAGAAGCCCTCTGTTGCCAGGGATTATGCCAAAATACTTGGAGTTTCAGGCAATGGCTCAGGGGCGATAGAAAACAGCGAATATATCATAACCTGGTGCGTGGGACATCTGGTGGAGATGTGTTATCCCGAAAAATACGATGAAAGGTACAAAAAATGGAAGCTTGAAGACCTTCCGTTTCTTCCGGGAGAATATAAGTACGAGGTTATAGGCAGCGTAAAAAAACAGTACGAGATAGTACATAAGAGCCTTTTCAGGGAGGATGTGGAGCTCTGCCTGTGGGCTGGGGATTCCGGGCGTGAAGGACAGGTCATAGAGGAGCTTATCCGCAGATATGGAGGGGTCCGGGACGGCCTTGTTGAAAAGCGGGTCTGGATAGATTCCACTACCAGCGAAGAAATAAAGCGCGGTATCAGGGAGGCAAAGCCCTACCGTGAGTACGACAGACTTTCTGAGGCAGGAATAATGCGCGGCGTTGAGGACTACGCAATGGGAATTAATTTTTCCCGGGCGCTTTCGGTCAAATATGCCGGTCTCATCAATAAGGCAGCCGGAACGAAAAAATACGCGGCCATTGCGGTCGGAAGAGTCATGACCTGTGTGCTAGGCATGGTAGTACGCCGCGAGAGGGAGATCCGAAATTTTAAGGAGACCCTCTTTTACAGGGTTATAGGAACCTTCAGCTATGGAGGATATAAGTACTTAGGGGAGTGGAGGGTTGCAGAAGGCTCCCCACTTTTTGCTTCGAATAAGCTATACGGTGAAAAGGGCTTTCTGAGTGATACCGATGCGAAGAGCTTTATAGAGACCCTGAAGGGGAAGGATGCCCTTATCGGTTCAGTCAGCAATACAAAGGAGAAAAAGAAACCACCGCTTCTTTTTAATCTGGCGGAACTCCAGTCGGAGTGTTCAAAGCGCTTTAAGATAAGTCCTGAGGAAACCCTGAAGGTGGCCCAGGAGCTCTATGAAAAGAAGCTTACGACCTATCCCAGGACAGATGCCAGGGTGCTGACTTCAGCGGTAGCCAGGGTGATAGACAGTAATATAAAGGGCCTTACGAAATATTCACCACTGTCAGAGGCTGCCCTTGAGGTTCTTAAGGACGGGCTGTACAAAGGACTGGAGAAGACCCAGTATACCAACGACAAAAAGGTTACCGACCACTATGCTATAATACCGACGGGTAATATAAGTGAGCTGGGGCACATCTCCGAGCTCTCAGCGAGAGTTTATGAGCTGATAGTCCGGCGTTTTTTAAGCATCTTTTATCCCCCGGCTGAGTATACAAAGCTCATCATAGTCACACGTGTGGGGGATGAGAGCTTTCATACCACGGCTAAGCTGCTTAAGGAGCCGGGATATTTAAAAATAGCCGGGATACCGGAAAAAAAGAAGAAGAAAAACGACAGTTCGGAAACCGGGGAAGAGGAATTAAATACTGACCCCGAAGCCCTGCTGTCTCTTAGCAGGGAGTTAAAAAAAGGAAATCCTGTTAAGAGTGAGGGCTTTGAGCTGAAGACAGGAAAGACTGCTCCTCCTAAGCGCTATACCTCCGGCTCCATGATACTTGCCATGGAGAATGCCGGAAACCTCATTGAGGATGAGGAGCTGCGCTCCCAGATAACGGGCTCGGGGATAGGAACCAGTGCCACAAGAGCCGGGATAATAGAAAAGCTTGTGCGTATCGGCTATCTTGCGCTGAATAAAAAGACCCAGATACTGACGCCCAAGGCCTTCGGGGAGATGGTCTATGAGGTGGTATTTCTGACGATGCCCTCGATGTTAAATCCTGAGATGACAGCCAGCTGGGAAAAGGGCCTTGCCGGTGTGGAGTCGGGGGAAATAGCCCCGGAGGAATATAAGGCCACACTGGAACGGTATGTGAGCAGATATATTGAAAATATAAGGGGCAACGATCTTACCGCCCAGATAAAAAGCAAAATCAGTAAATTGTGACTTTTTGCAGACGAAAGAGGAATATATGGAAAAGACATTGATATCAAAGCTGTTCAAGCTGGATGAGACCCTGGCGGGAGCCTATCTTAAGGGCTTTAGCTATCCCTGGGAGGCGCTGGCGGGAATAGGGGATCTTATCCTTTCACTTGGAGAAGGGCTTGATCCTTCAAGATATGAAAAAAGAGATGGTGATATCTGGATAGCCAGGAGCGCAAAGATATATCCCAACAGCTATATAGCCGGCCCCTGTATAATCGGGGAAGATACCGAGGTCAGACCCGGGGCGTTTATAAGGGGTAAGGCTCTTGTGGGAGATAACTGCGTGGTAGGTAATTCCACGGAGCTTAAGAATGTCATACTTTTTAATCATGTACAGGTGCCCCACTATAATTACGTGGGTGATTCCATCCTTGGCTTTTATTCACATATGGGAGCGGGCTCAATTACCTCAAATGTCAAGGCGGATAAGCTTCCGGTAGTGGTGAAGGATTTCGAAACAGGGGAGAGCATTGAGACCGGTCTTAAGAAATTCGGGGCTGCCCTTGGGGATCATGTTGAAATAGGCTGCAACAGCGTCTTAAATCCCGGAACCGTAGTCGGGAGGAACACTAACGTATATCCCACCTCCTGCGTCCGCGGGGTGGTGCCGGAGAATTCTATCTGGAAGGATGGAGGCGAGGTAGTTGCGAAGAGATGACTTTATCCTTCTTTCGTTTTTCTCTTAAAGAGCGTAAGTTTTTTCTGTCGCTTACCTTGCTCTATACCCTTTACGTTCTGCCCATAGCTATGGCAGACCGTTACTACAATGACGATCTGAGCCGTGCCCTTAAGGGAGCCACGGGATGGAACGGGGACGGAAGACCCCTTACAGAGCTTCTTATTAGATTTCTGACCTTCGGACGGCCTGCGACGGATATTTCCCCTCTGCCGCTTATTCTTTCTGTCGTCCTTTTGTCCTGGTGCATGACCCTCTATTTTCGGGAGCATATCCTGGAGTTTGAAGCCTCGGCCTTTCCTCTTATCGGGGGCTGCGCCCTGCTGGCAAATCCTTTTCTGCTTTCTGATCTTTCCTATAAATATGACTGTATATCCATAGTTTTATCAATGGCCTTGTGCTTATTTGTCTTTTCACTTCCGGAGCTGGCCTTTGTGGCAGACCTGGCTGTCAGAGCATTGGTGTCTCTTGCGGTTTTGTGCCTGTTTCAGCCCTCAACTGGTATCTTCCTTGCCCTGATATTTGCTGATATATTTTTCAGGCTCCTGAAAGGGAAAAAGGTTGTACGGATGTGCATATCCTCTATAGCAGCCCTGGCCCTGTCACTTATTTTTTACGTGGCTGTGATAGCTCCGGCCTTTGTGGATGATCTAGGCTGGAGGGCGGAGGCCTCCAGTATAGGACTTTCCTTTGAGACCATAAGCCGGGTGCTTAAAGATATATATATCCTTTTTGCAATATATTATGAGGGAATACCTGTAACTGTGCTTATTATTGCAGTCGTCCTTTTCATTATGCTGCTTTCAGGCGGAGCTTTAAAGGTTTGGAGAACGCTTGAAAGGGAGAACGCGGCCAGGAGGAAAGCAGTGACTTTATATGTCATATTCCTGCCATTTATCCTGGGTGCTGCCGGCCTTGCCCCCCTGATGGTCCTTAATTCCGCCAGGATCTCGGAACACATGCTGATTGCTGTAAGTGTCCCGCTTATGTTCACCGGGGCTCTGGCGGTCTTTTCCGAAGGGAGGCTTAGAAGAGCCATAATAATAACCTCAGTTATCTGCCTGCTCTTTGCCTTTTCATATTCCTATACTTACGGAAATGCCCTTAAGAGCCAGAAGGTCTACGAGACCTATGTTACGGAAAATATCGCCAGGGATATTGAAAGGATTGATGTTCAGGAGAAGTGTACCAGGATAAGTGTTTCCGGCAGGATGCCCCGCTCCAGACAATTAAAGCTCATGTGTGAAAAATATCCCCAGCTGGCAAATATTGTCCAGACCTATCTCTATGGTGAAAACTGGATAGGAACTGCCTTTTTATATCACTATCTGCAGGTGAACCTCGTATGTGATGACATGAAGCCAGAGGATGAGGAGCTGATATCAACCGGGACTCCCGATATTGATAACAGTTTGTATCAGCTTTATCTTAATGATGATAAAATACTGCTCATATTTAAGTAGTAAGGGGACAGGAATGAAGGAAAAAAATCTGAAAAAATATATACTGGCTGAGGCTTTTCTCATAGCTGTGGTTTTGCTATGGGCCTTTCTTAAGGTTCAGATGGATGATGAACGCTACTACATGCTTTTTGACTTTGAGAATAAGCCTGAAAATTTCGATTCTTCAGGGGGTGTCATAAATATCGATGAAGGCCTCGGACTCGCTGCGGACAGTGTTATCGCTACTATCCCGGCTATCCATCTGCAGGGGGGAGAGTATACCCTGGAGATAGACCACCAGGGGGATGTGGATGCCAAAGTAGTCTTATATAATGAAGGAGCCGTTACAGAGAGCTTTATACTGCCGAAGGATGAGCTTCTTACAAAATATGAATTCAACGCTCCCGGGGATCTGTATTCCTTCAGCGTGGATTTTCTATATCCCGGGGAGGGCAGCTTTACCTTAAAGCACGCTTATTTAAGGACCGACGGAGTTTTCTATACCGATACAATAGCAGCGGCCGTATTTTTGATACTCCTTTCTATATTATTTGCCATATGGGCCTACCGGACCGACTTTGCTTCAAAAAGCGACAGGGAGAAGCTCATAGTTTTTGGAGTCATAGGCTTTGCAATTTTTATAAACTATCATAATTACTGGAGCTTTACCAAAAACGGCGGGGATATGCAGTACCACCTTGCCCGCATCGAAAACCTTAAAAACGAGCTCTTTGCGGGACAGTTCCCCGCCTATATATATTTTATCCAGAATAAATATCGGGGGTACCTCGCGGCAATGTACCCCGAGACCTTTCTCTATATTCCGGCCCTTTTAAGAGTGGCCGGGGTATCCCTTGCCGTGGCCTGGAAATATTTTATGATTATAATAAATATCTCCACGATGGCCGCCTCCTATTATGCGGCTAAGAGGATAAGCTCAAGAAGGGATTTTGCCCTGCTCTTCATGGTGCTCTATACCCTGCTTCCCTACAGGATAGAGCTGATCGCCTATCGAAACGCAATAGGGGAGATACTCGCCCTGGTCTTTTTGCCGATCCTCCTTTTAGGGCTTTATGAAGTGACTGTCGGAGATAAAAATAAGTGGTATTATCTGGTCATAGCCATGACGGGAATGATCAATTCCCATATCATAAGCTCTGTCTTTGCGGTCTGCCTGATAGCCCTGACAGTCATATGCTTTGCCCCGAACTTCATAAGAAATAGACGGCTTCTTCCCCTTATTTACGCGGGTCTTTGGTCGGCGGTCTTAAATATGGGCTTCATCCTGCCCTTTTTATACCACTACAGATATTCTGATCTGGCTCTGTCCTCGACCCTGGGGACAATGGATTTTTCGGAGTCGGCGGTCTTTCCCGCCCAGCTTTTCATGCTCTTTGCGGGGAAGGGAGCCCATTCTTCAAATAAGGTGAGCCTCGGCATCTTTAACGAGTGCTCCCTGACCCTGGGGGCCGCGGGCTTTATCCTTTTGGGAATGGGGCTTTATTTTGCGGTCTTTAAAAGAAATAAGACCAGGCTGGAGAAGGCCGGAACCTTTTCACTCATTCTGGGGCTTGCCTTCATGTTCATGTCCATAACCTGGTTTCCATGGCAGACCCTTCAGAAATTTGACCTTTTAAACCGTTTTGTGAGCCAGTTCCAGTTTCCCACAAGGTTCAGGCAGTACGGGGAGACTTTTATCGCCGTATCCGGCTGTATCGCCCTCTTTGGCTACGGTTTCTTCTATAAAAGAAGGGCGGCGATAATAACGGCCCTTACGGTGACGGCTGTGTTTTACTGCATCTTTACCTATGATTCCGACCTGAAGGCCGACGAAAACTATACTGATGCCTTCGGGGCAAGCGTACAGGAGGGGAATTACAAGGACTATGTGCCGGTAGGCTACAGCGGCAGCGCAATGGAGGAAAACACTTCGGAGGCGGATATATCGGGCTACACCGTAAACAGCAGGGAGGTGAAGTTTAACTACAGCGCCCGGGAGGATACTTACGCGGATATAATGAGGATATATTACGCAGGCTACAAAGCATATCTTTCAGACGGGACGGCTCTTCAGGTTTCAAAGGGCGACGGAGGGAGGCTGAGGGTTGCCCTGCCCGCAGGAGATGGCAGCGTGACGGTTGTATATGAACCGCCTGTTTTCTTTAAGCTGTCCTTTATAATCTCGCTAGTTGGCTGGGTTTTGTTTTGCGGATACTACTTGTACAGGATTTATTGCAATCATAATTAAATTGTATTAAAATTCTTATTGTTTTTTTTAGAGGCTTAAAAGTAAATAGGAGAGAGATTGTATGTTTAAGATCAGAAAAGCGGAAAAATTAGTGGAAAAAATTTATCGCATGGTCATTGAAGCGCCCAGGGTGGCGGCTTCCTGCCAGCCGGGACAGTTTCTCATCGTCCGTCAGGACGAGACCGGTGAGCGTATCCCCCTGACCATAGCCGATTTTGACAGGGAAGAAGGGACCATAACCGTGGTCTTTCAGGTACTGGGGGTCGCCACTGTGAAAATGGCCTCTCTTAAGACCGGGGACAGCTTCATGGACGTGACGGGTCCTCTGGGACAGCCCTCTGAATTTGTAAGCGAGGACATTGAGGAGCTTAAGAAAAAGAAGTACGTTTTCGTGGCCGGAGGTCTCGGAACTGCGCCGGTCTATCCTCAGGTAAAATGGTTCTTCGAGCACGGTCTGGAATGCGACGTTATTATAGGTACCAAAAATAAGGACACCCTGATATATGAGCAGGAAATGTACGATATAGCCGGCAAGGAGCACGTATTCATCACGACTGACGACGGGTCGTACATCCGTAAGGGCATGGGAACCGACGTATTAAAGGATCTGGTTGAAAATCAGGGTAAGAAATACGATATATGCGTGGCTATAGGTCCCATGATAATGATGAAATTTGTCTGCAAGCTGACAAAGGAGCTGGGTATACCGACAATAGTTTCCATGAACCCCATAATGGTGGACGGAACGGGAATGTGCGGAGCCTGCAGGCTCATGGTAGGAGGCGAGGTCAAGTTTGCCTGTGTGGACGGACCTGAGTTTGACGGCTTTAAGGTAGATTTTGACCAGGCGATGAAGAGGATGGCCCTCTATAAGACTGACGAAGGAAGGGCTATGCTGGCCCTCGAAGAAGGCGATACCCACAAGGGCGCTCACTGCGATTAACGTAA
>CAMNBW010000066.1 GCA_946533525.1 uncultured Lachnospiraceae bacterium | reverse complement strand
TCGTTTTGTAATTTTTTAAATTCGGGATTTTTGTTTATCCCCTCTGTCTTAAGAGCCTCCTCATATACCCGCTTTATCTCCTCCTTTCCGGCTCCGCTTCTTAAAAGACAGCGAATATGGCCCGTATAAATATCACTTCCCTCATAGGGGTAAAGCTCTTCGCTTCTTTCATAACAATTGAGCGCCTCCCCATATTCCTCCAGCTCCTCATACATTTTTGCCATATATAAAAGCTTGAGCCTGACCTCACCCTCATTTTCATAAGCGGAATCCTCGCTTAAAAACTGTCTGGTATAGTCTATGGCCTGGGAATAGTATTCGTCCTTTCTCGCCTCATATTTGCTTCCCAGCATCCTGTATATGGTGGAGAGCATCCCCAGCTCCTTTAAAAGATACTCCTCCTCTTCATTCTTAGGCTCCGTCATTGAAATATCATAAGCCTCCTTCATCAGTTTTTCTGCCTTAAACAGCGCCTCAGCCCTGCCCGAATATTCATCCAGCTCGTCGGCGTAGCTTAAAATCAGCTCGGAGATATTTATATCGTTCTTAATCCTCTCTTCGCCTGCGGGAAGGGTCTCATTGTACTCTTCAAAGCGCTTTAGGCACCCATAGATAGCCGCAGTGTCAATATCGAGGGAATTCATGATCCCGGACAGCTCATAAAGATAACCGGCCTCGGTAACCGCTTCGAAATCGGTTTCCTCCAGGTATTCCCTCGCCCGGGCATAATCCCTGCAGTCATAAAAGGCCGTTAGGGCACACTCGTAGTTGATCTCGTCCGTATCGCTTAAAAAAGCGTTGTCCTCAAGCAGAGAGTCTATCCGCTCCAGTCCCTCCTTACTTAACCCAAGCCTTCTGTAGAGCTTTAAAAGCTGCAGATAGGCCGTATCCCTTGACGGGTCCGCCTCCACTATAGCTTTGGTATACTCCTGCTCAGCCCGGGCATAGTCTCCCAAAAATAAGGCCTCATTGCCCGATTGGACATGGCGCATATAAAGATCGGCACCGCTGACGGTCTCCTCCATTGTCCTTGCCATTTTATTTCCGGCATTGATCCCGTACATAACCCCTCCCAGGGTTATAAGGAACATGGCGGAGCAGAGTGCGAACAGGCCAAGCCTCAGCCTCCTATGGCGCAGCTTCATGAGCTCCCTTATAAGCTCATCAACCTTCCTAAATCTGTCTCCCGGCTTTTGGGCGGTACATTTTTCGATTATTTTTTTGAAATCCTTGGAAATCTTTTTTCGACGGTCCCTGCCTTCGACATTGCTGACACATGCTTTAAAAGTCATGCCAAGAGAATAAATATCAGAGCGTTCATCGGTCCTGCCTCTAAACTGTTCCGGGGCCGCATAGCCGTAGGTACCTAAAAGGTTGGTATCCTTCCTCTCCTTTCCGGTAAAGAAGCGCTTTGCCGTCCCGAAGTCGATAAGGCAGATATGTCCGTCCGGCCGCACCATTATATTCGAGGGCTTCATATCCCTGTAGATCACGGGAGGCTTCATCGAATGGAGGCACTGAAGCGCCGAGCAGATCTCGAGTCCCATGTCTATTACCTGACTTTCGGTAAGCTCCTCTGTCTTTATCACCTGCTCCAGGCTCTTTCCCTCTATATATTCCATTACGAGGTTTATGCAGCCGTTTTCCCTGAATATATCAACTATCCTCGGCAATGCAGGGTGCCTGACCTTCCTTAAGACATTGGCCTCTGAGATGACGCTTGCTGCAATATAGCTCTTTGACCCCTCACCTGCCTGTATTCTTTTTATCGCCCGTTTCACATGAAGTCGGGTATCCTCGGCCAGGAATACGCGGCTCATCCCTCCGCTTCCCAGGCCGGAGACAATCCTGTACCTCTCGCCCGTAATAATGGCGACCACCTCCGAACAAATTAAAATTAACGTAAATTATTTGGATTAAAATACTTTAAACGTGAATTCCCTCCGGAGAACTCCGGAAGCTGAAGCGCCACTTGAAAATAATAGAAATTACAGTGAACGATTTCTTTGGTTCACTATAGCCTTGTATGAAGATTTTGTCAACGGAAAATTTTTCCGATGTCGTTAAACATCACGAATACGGCAATGAGCAGCAGCACACACATTCCTGCAAAGTGAAATACTCCTTCCACCTTTGCACTGACCCTCCTGCCCCTTATGGCCTCAATGATGCAGAATATGAGCCTCCCACCGTCCAGGGCAGGAAAAGGCAGCAGATTCATGACTCCGAGATTGGCAGAAATAAGCACAGTTATGTTCATCATATTTATCCAGACATAGAAGGCTCCCGAGGGCTTGGACGCATCGTAAACGTCGTCCACTGCCTTGGCTATTCCCACCGGCCCGGAAAGATCGTCCGGCGAAAACTGGCCTTTAAATATAAGGCAGATACTCTTCCAGGTGGCCTCTATCCAGTAGCGCACCTCGATCAACGAATATTTTATGACCTCCAGGGCGTTGCCCTTTACGTATTCCGCGGGCCCCATGAAGCCCAGAAGATACCTGTCGTCCTCCTTGCTGTAGACCGGAGTTATGCTGGTCTGCCTAAGCTGTCCGTCACGCCTGTAGACAACGCTGACCTCCCTGCCCTCGTTAAACATATTATAGAGGCTTATATCCCTGTATACCTCTATCTTCCTGTTATTTAAGCTGACTATCTCGTCGCCGGCGGAAAGTCCCGCCTCCTCGGCCGGGTAGCCCTCGATTATATCCGCTATAACCGGCGGATCATATCCCATGCTGCCTATGATAAAAAGGGACAAAAAGAAAGCCAGGGCAAAATTCATAAAGGGGCCCGCGATTATCGTAGCCATCCTCGCCCACACACTTGCCTTAAAAAAAGAGCGGGAGCTGTCTTCGTCCTCATCCCCGTAAAGACCGTAAAATACGCAAAGACCTCCTATCGGCAATAGCTTCCAGGAATATTTGGTCTCCCCGCTGGTGAAGGAAAAAAGCGTAGGGCCGAGCCCTACATAGAATTCCCTGACTCCGATGCCGCTCCTTTTGGCGATAACGCAATGTCCGCCCTCATGCAGTATAACTATCACGGATATTATCAATACAAATAATAATATACTCATAATCTGCTCTTAACGTATTCCCTCGTAAGCTTCTCAGTATTAAGTATATCCTCAAGGCTGTCCGCCTTATGCACCCCGACATTGTCCATGGCGTCCTCTATCCGCTCCGCAATCTCGAGGTACCCGATCCTGTCCTTCAAAAATGCCGCCACGGCCTCTTCATTTGCGGCATTAAACACCGTAGGCAGGCCTCCGCCGCTTCCGGCCGCCCTCAATGCGAGCTCCAGCGCTCTGAAGGTTTTGGTATCCGGCTTTTCAAAGGTAAGGGACTTTAATTCGAAAAGGTCCAGTCTCTTTTCATCCAGGAAGATGCGCTCCGGCCAGGTCAGCGCATATTGTATGGGCAGGTGCATATCAGGTATGCCAAGCTGCGCGATAACGGCCCCGTCCCTGAACTGAACCGCCGAATGGACGATACTCTGAGGATGGACCACTACCTCTATATCCTCGTAGGATACGTCAAAGAGCCAATGCGCCTCCATAACCTCCAGTCCCTTATTGGCAAGGGTGGAGGAATCGATTGTGACCTTTGCTCCCATATCCCAGTTAGGGTGCTTCAGCGCCTCGGCTGCAGTCATATTCGCCAGTTCTTCGCGCTTTCTGCCCCTGAACGGCCCTCCCGAAGCGGTCAGAAGGATCTTTTCGACCTCCCGGGGCTCCCCGCCTCTTAAGGACTGGAATATCGCGGAATGCTCAGAATCCACAGGCAGGATCTTTACCTTATGCTGCTTTGCCAGGGGCATTATTATGTGCCCGGCACAGACCAGGGTCTCCTTATTGGCGAGGGCTATATCCTTTCCGGCCTTTATCGCCTCTATGACAGGTTCTATGCCTATCATTCCCACCATAGCCCCGACGACAATGTCCGCTTTTTGAAGCCTCGCCGCCTCAATTATCCCGGACATACCGGACAATACCTTTACCGGGGCGTCCGCTAAGGAAGCCTTTAAGGAAGCTGCCGCCTCTTCGTCCCAAAGCACGGCAAGCTCAGGCTTAAACTCCCGCGCCTGCTCTTCCATAAGCCCTGCGTTTTTGCCTGCGGCCAGGGCCAAAACCTTAAATCTGTCCCTGTTCGCCCTGACTATATCGAGAGTCTGGGTCCCTATGGAACCCGTTGAACCTAAAATTACTATATTCTTCATCTGTGTTTTTCCTGTGAATTCTGTATTTATAGATTTTACGCAACTGTTCTGATCCCGTAAGGTTTCTGAGCAATTACGATTTTATCGCTACTTTATCAGGTAACGGGAAAGGATATAGATTACCGGAGCCGTGACTATCACCGAATCAAAGCGGTCCAGAATTCCCCCGTGTCCCGGTATGAGCCTGCCGTAGTCCTTTATATCGTGATTTCTCTTTATCGCGGATGCAAAAAGATCTCCGAACTGCGAAAGGACAGCTCCCGCAGCGCTTATGATACAAAAGCTCAGCGCAAAATTCCCTATTATGCGCCCGTATATATAGCCGACCAGGGCACTGCCTATAACTCCGCCCACAGCGCCTTCCACCGACTTTTTAGGACTTAAGACCGGGGCAAGCTTGTGCTTTCCCAGAGCGACTCCCGAAAAATAGGCGCAGGTATCGCAGACCCAGGATGTGATAAATATAAGCCACACCGTATATATCCCGTTCTCAGAATTCCTCGTCAGATAGATAAAGCTGAGCATTACCGCGACATAGATAAAGGCAAAATACGTCGTGATAAAGCGCATTGACGAGTACTTCGGGAAACTTGCCACAAAGACGCACATTCCTGCGATGAGGGCCGCCACAATAAAGTAGAAAAACGCCCTTTCCTCGGCAAAATCAAATATCAGTATGTAGTAGGCGCCGGCCATAACAAAGCCTACAATGTCCATTCTGTCGAGCTTGAAGTGCTCTCTCTCCTCGGGGCTCCTGAATACCATTATAAGCTCCCTCATCCCGACTACCGAGATAAAGAGGCTCAATATCCATAAATAATATCCGCCGAAAAACAAGGCGCTGCCTAATATTACAACTAATGCAGCGCCGCTAATTATCCTCGTTAACATTTCCGTACCTTCTGTCTCTCTTTGAATAAGCTTCGACAGCTTTTTTAAGCTCGTTTTCGTTAAAATCGGGCCAGTGTACATCCGCAAAATAAAACTCGGTATATGCACACTGCCACAGCAGGAAATTGGAAAGTCTCTGCTCTCCGCTCGTCCTTATCAAAAGATCGGGATCGGGAATATCGAAGGTGTCCAGATAGGAGCTGATAAGGCTTTCGGAAATATCCTCCCCTGCATCCAGCTTCCCTTCCCGTCTGTCCTTTTCTATCCTGTTTATCGCGCGCACAAGCTCGTCACGGCTGCCGTAATTTAAGGCTATGGTGAAATTCAGGCCGTCAAAGGCCTTTGTGTACTCCTCGAGATCCGCTATGGTCTCGACTATATCGGAATCGAGCCCCCTCCTGTCCCCGATGACCCTCACCCTCATATTGTTTTTTGAAGCGGTCTTCCTGCAGGTCTTCAAATAATTTCGAAGCAGCAGCATGAGCGCCGCCACTTCATCCTTGGGACGAGACCAGTTTTCGGTTGAGAATGCGTATACAGTCAGATATTTTATCCCAATATCATGACAGGCGCGACAAATAGTTTCCACATTTTTCGCACCTGCCGTATGACCGTAATTTCTTGGCATTCCCTTGGATTTGGCCCATCGCCCGTTTCCGTCCAGAATAATAGCAACATGCCCGGGAATGTTCATACAGTCATTATTTCCTTTTCTTTTTCTACTGCCGCATCGTCTATCATTTTAATATACTTATCGGCGACCTTCTGCAGATCTTCCTGCATATTTGCGATCAGATCCTCGCTGATCTCGGATTTGTCCAGCTTTTTAAACTCCTTGTCGCCGTCGCGGCGGATATTCCTTATAGCCACCTTGCTGTCTTCGGCCTTCTTTTTAACGTCCTTTGCGAGCTCCTTACGTCTCTCCTCGGTTAGCTCGGGAAAAACAAGCCTTATGGAGGTTCCGTCGTTATTGGGATTTATCCCGATATTAGCGACCTGTATGGCCTTTTCCACTTCTTTTAGCATGTTCTTTTCCCAGGGAGTAATTGTGATTATCCTGGCTTCGGGAACAGCCACATTTCCAACCTGCGCAACAGGGGTGGGTGTTCCGTAGTAATCCACCTTGACCTTGTCGAGTATATGCGGATTGGCCCTTCCGGCCCTTATCGACGCGAATTCACCCTTCATATTCTCGATGGTCTTTTTCATCTTGTCTTCATACTTATTGATTCTTTCATCCATAATCGTTCCCCCTATGAAGCTTTTCAGGCTGTAACCACAGTTCCGTTAAAATCGCCGCCTACAGCCTTGATTATTGAATCCTTTTCCTTAAGAGCAAATACCTTCATCGGCATCTTATTTTCAAGCGCAAGTATCGATGCCGTTAAATCCACTACCTGCAGCTTCTTATCTATCACTTCCTTAAGCGAAATGCTGTCATATCTCCTGGCATCCGGATTTTTCGCCGGATCGTCGTCATAAACACCGTCAATGGCCTTTGCCAGAAGGATCTCGTCCGCCTCTACCTCCACAGCCCGCAAAACTACCCCGGTATCGGTTGAAAAATAGGGGTGTCCGGTGCCTCCTGCGAAGAAGACCACGTGTCCCCGGGCGAAGTACTTATTTGCCCTGTCCTTTGAAAACAGCTTGGTAAAGGTGCCGCATTCAAAGGGGGTCAGAATATTCGTCATAAGGCCTACGTGACGGAGCATCTCGGATACATAGATACAATTCATGACCGTCGCCAGCATACCTATCTGATCCGCCTTTGTCCTGTCCATATTTTCGGAGGATCTCCCTCTCCAGAAATTTCCTCCGCCTATGACTATACCGACCTGGGTGCCGCCGTCGACTATCGTCTTTACCTGTCTGGCAACCTTAAGCACGGTCTCTTCGTCAAAGCCGGTCTTTTTAGGTCCCGCAAGAGCTTCTCCGGACAGCTTGAGTAAGACCCTCATTATTCTTTACCCTTAAAATTGGAGAAGAAGGACGTGGGGCTCACATCCGCGTAGCACTGTGAGCAATGTCCCTCGATAACGGCTCCGTTGTTGATCTGTACGGCCTTGGATTTTATATCGCCCATTACGATTGCGGAAGAATCCAGGATTACAGGCCCATGCACATCTATGTCTCCCTTGACCGCTCCGGCTATAACCGCGCTGGTTGCGCCGATATTTCCGAGGATAACCGTCTCCTGTCCCACCTTTACAGGACCGGAGCTTATGACATCGCCGGTGATCTTTGCGGAATCCGCAAAGATTTCCGATGCCCTGGATGTTCCGTTGATGGTACCCGAAACATTAAGTTTTCCTCTGATCTTGATATTTCCGTTTACGGTTCCGATTATATCCAGGGAACCGGTCGCTTCCACGTCGCCATTGATCGTCATTCCTTCACAAACCATACCGGTCTCATCCGTAGGCTCTCCCTCCAGACTAAACGCATTCTCATCCATCACCGGCATCTCCATTTCTTCGCTCATTGTCTCCTCCATATTTATATCTTGTATTGCTGTACCAGCATTAATTCCCGTCATAGCTGCTGCCGCCTCGGGCATTGCAGGCATT